>NZ_JANLGL010000269.1:0-6621 GCF_024655625.1 Pseudomonas sp. 18.1.10 | reverse complement strand
TTGACCGAGTTCTACCTTTGGAATGCGGGCAAATGTGGGAGCGGGCTTGCTCGCGAAGAGGCCCTCCCAGTCACCACTTACTCCGGCCAATGCCAAGCCGGCGCATCCAGAATCCCCTGCCCAACGATCTGGGTTTCCCCCAACACCTTCTCCAGCACAATCGAATTGCACCCTTCATCCTGCTGCAACGCCGCAATCAACCGGCTGGCATGGGACACCACCCACACCTGGCACTGCCGCGACGCCTGGATAATCAAGCGCGCCAACGCCGGCAACAGGTCCGGGTGCAGGCTGGTTTCCGGCTCGTTCAGCACCATCATGGTCGGCGGCCGTGGCGTCAGCAGCGCCGCGATCAGCAGCAGATAACGCAAGGTGCCGTCGGACAGCTCCGCCGCCGACAGCGGCCGCAGCAAACCTTCCTGGTAAAACTCGATTGCAAAACGCCCGCCCTGCAACGGCTGGATATTCAGGCGTGCGCCGGGAAACGCATCGCTGACCGCGCGCTGCAACGCCTCGGGGTCGCCGATTTCGCGGATGGTCTGCAACGCCGCCGCCAGGTCGCGCCCGTCGTGGTGCAGCACCGGCGTGCGCGTGCCCAGTTGCGGCTGGCGCACGGGGGCGTCGGCGTCGCTGCGAAAGTGATCGTAAAAGCGCCAGCCGCGAATGCTTTCGCGCAGCAACAGCACTTCCGGCGAGCCGCGCAGGCTGCCGACCTGATCGAACAGGCTGTGGTAATTCGGCGTGTGCTGGGCCAGCACATCCCAGGCGCGGCCGTCGCGGGCCCGAACCATTGGCCCGGAGCGTTGCACCAGCAGGCTGGCCGGGCGGTAGAGGTGGCCGGCCCAGATGCATTCTTTTTTCACCTCCGGGTCGAGGGCGAAAAACGACTCGCTGGGTTCGGGCAGGCCCAGGGAAATGGCGTAGCTGAAATCTTCACCGGCAAAGCCCAGGCGCAGGCGCTTGGCGCCTTGGCGCACGGTGGACTCAATCGGCACCTCGCCCTTGTGCATGCGGCGGCTGATGGTTGCCGGCCCGGCCCAGAAGGTCGAATCCAGCCCGCCTTCACGGGCCAGCGCGTTGATGACCCCACCCTGGGCGGTTTCGGCCAGCAGGCGCAAGGCGCGGTACAGGTTCGACTTGCCGCTGCCATTGGGGCCGGTGACCAGGTTCAGCCGGTCCAGGGGCACCACCAATTTGTTGATCGAGCGGTAATTGGCCACCGCGAGGGTCTTGAGCATGTGTGTTCAATCATTGGGGGAACCGCTGGAGTATGGGAGCCTGCATGCAGTTTAGGAACCCTCAACTAAGCTGACAGTCGCATACACATCTGGTTTATCGCATCACGCAAAAGGAGCCTGCATGGGCGGTCGTATTTGCACCTGTATTTTCGGACTTGGCCTACTGACGCTGCTCAGCGGTTGCGGTGAGGAAAAGGCCGAGCCCAAGCAGCATTCCCGGGTCTTTGTGCAGACCGTGCAACCGGCGGACTTCGCCGCGGCGGTCACCCTCACGGGCGATATCCAGGCTCGCGTGCAAACCGACCTGTCCTTTCGCGTGGGTGGCAAGATCATCCAGCGCATGGTCGATGTGGGCGACCGCGTCAGCGCCAGGCAAGTGCTGGCCAAGCTCGATCCCAAGGATTTGCAGACCAATGTCGATTCCGCCCTGGCCCAGGTCGTGGCCGAACAGGCGCGGGTCAAACAAACGGCGGCGGCCTTTGTGCGCCAGGAAAAACTCCTGCCCAAGGGCTACACCAGCCGCAGCGAATACGACGCCGCTCAGGCTGCACTGCGCAGCAGCCAAAGCGCCCTGGCCGCCGCCCAAGCGCAGTTGGCCAACGCCCGCGAGCAACTTGGCTACACCGCGCTGATCGCCGAAGCCCCCGGCGTGATTACCGCGCGCCAGGCCGAAGTCGGCCAGGTGGTGCAGGCCACCGTGCCGATCTTCAGCCTGGCCCGCGACGGCGAGCGCGATGCCGTGTTCAACGTCTACGAATCGCTGCTGGTGGAGCCGCCGCCCGACGCGCCGATTACCGTGAGCCTGCTGGATAACCCCAGCATCAAGGCCCAAGGCAAGGTCCGCGAAGTCACGCCGGCCGTGGCCGCCAACACCGGCACCGTGCAGGTGAAGATTGCCCTGGAGGCGCTGCCCAAGGGCATGCAGCTGGGCTCGGTGGTCAGCGCCACCGCCAATGGCCCGGCCAAGCCAAGCATCGAGCTGCCGTGGTCGGCCCTGACCAAAGACCTCAACGCGCCCGCCGTGTGGTTGATCGACGGCGACGGCAAGGCGCAGCTGCACAAGGTCAGCGTGGCGCGTTACCTCACCGGCAAAGTCATCATCAGCGAGGGCCTCAAGGGCGGCGAAAAGGTCGTGGTGGCCGGCGGGCAATTGCTCCACCCCGGGATGCTGGTCGAGATTGCCCAACCAGGAGCCCAGCCATGAAGCGCTTGACGGTTTTGCTCACCGCCAGCCTGTTGCTGGCGGCGTGCTCCAAGGAAGAGGCGCCGCCCGAACAAGTGCGCCCGGTGTTGTCGATGGAAGTGAAAGCCGAAGACCAGGCCAACCTCGGCCGCTTCGCCGGCACGATCCAGGCGCGTTATGAAAGCAACCTGGGCTTCCGCGTGCCCGGGCGCATCGCCCGGCGTGCCGTGGATGTGGGCGCTGAAGTCGGGCAGGGCGCCTTGCTCGCCGTGCTTGACCCCACCGACCAGCAAAACCAACTGCGCGCGGCCCAGGGCGACCTGGCCAAGGTCCAGGCGCAATTCATCAACGCCCAGGCCAACGCGCGCCGCCAGCAGGAACTGTTCAACCGTGGCGTCGGCGCCCAGGCCCAATTGGATGTGGCCCAGACCGACCTGAAAACCACCCAGGCCTCCCTCGACCAGGCCCAGGCGGCGGTCAACCAGGCCAAGGACCAGCTCAACTACGCCGAACTGCGCACCGACCACGCCGGCATCGTCACTGCCTGGAATGCCGAAGCCGGCCAGGTGGTCAGCGCCGGCCAGCAAGTGGTGACCCTGGCCCGTCCGGACATCAAGGAAGCGGTGATCGACCTGCCGGCCGGCCTCGCCGAACGGCTGCCGCCCGACGTGGTGTTCCTGGTCGCCGGGCAACTCGACCCGAGCGTGCACACCACCGCCATCGTGCGCGAGATCGAACCCCAGGCGCAAAGCGCCACGCGCACCCGGCGTGCGCGCCTGACCCTGGCCGAGACGCCGCCCGCCTTCCGCCTGGGCACGGCGATCAGCGTGACCCTGAGCACCGCCATCGCGCCGCGCATCGAAGTGCCGCTGAGCGCGTTGCAGGAGGTGGAGGGCAAGACCCGCATCTGGCTGCTCGACACCCAAAGCCGCACCGTGCAACCGCGTGACATCAGCGTCATCAGCCGAGACGCCGGCAGCGCCGTGCTCAACGCTGGCGTCAAACCCGGCGAACGCATCGTCACCGCCGGCGTGAACAGCCTGAAACCCGGGCAGACAGTCAAAATCGACGAGGACAGCCCGCGATGAAAGGCAGCTTCAACTTATCCGACTGGGCCCTCAAGCATCAGTCCTTCGTCTGGTACCTGATGTTCGTCGCGCTGCTGATGGGCGTGTTTTCCTACATGAACCTGGGCCGCGAGGAAGACCCATCCTTCACCATCAAGACCATGGTGATCCAGACCCGCTGGCCCGGCGCGACCCAGGAAGAAACCCTCAAGCAGGTCACCGACCGCATCGAGAAAAAACTCGAAGAACTGGACTCCCTCGACTACGTGAAAAGCTACACCCGGCCCGGTGAGTCCACGGTGTTCGTGTTCTTGAAGGACACCACCAGCGCCAAGGACATCCCTCACATCTGGTACCTGGTGCACAAGAAGATCGACGACATTCGCGGCAGCTTCCCCCAAGGGTTGCAGGGGCCGTCGTTCAACGACGAGTTCGGTGATGTGTTCGGCTCGGTGTACGCGTTTACCGGCGACGGCTTGTCGATGCGCCAGTTGCGCGATTACGTGGAGCAGGTGCGCGCCGAGATCCGTTCGGTGCCGGGGCTGGGCAAGGTCGAGATGATCGGCCAGCAGGACGAAGTGATTTACCTGAACTTCTCCACACGCAAACTGGCCGCGCTGGGCATCGATCAGCGCCAGGTCGTGCAAAGCCTGCAATCGCAGAACGCAGTGACGCCTGCCGGGGTGATCGAGGCCGGGCCGGAGCGGATTTCCGTGCGCACCTCCGGGCAGTTCGCCTCGGAAAAAGACCTGGCCGACGTCAACCTGCGGCTCAATGACCGTTTTTATCGGCTGGCGGACATCGCCGAGATCAGCCGTGGCTACGTCGACCCGGCGCGGCCGCTGTTCCGTTTCAACGGCACGCCGGCGATTGGCCTGGCGATTGCCATGCAGAAGGGCGGCAATATCCAGGCATTCGGCAAGGCCCTGCATGAACGCATGGACGAGCTGACCGCCGACCTGCCGGTGGGCGTTGGCGTGCACAAGGTGTCCGACCAGGCGGAAGTGGTGGAGGAGGCCGTCGGCGGCTTTACCAGTGCGCTGTTCGAAGCGGTAATCATCGTGCTGGTGGTGAGTTTTATCAGCCTCGGTATGCGTGCCGGGCTGGTGGTGGCGTGCTCGATTCCACTGGTGCTGGCGCTGGTGTTTGTGTTCATGGAATACAGCGGCATCACCATGCAGCGCGTGTCGCTGGGCGCGCTAATCATCGCCCTCGGCCTGTTGGTGGACGACGCGATGATTACCGTGGAGATGATGATTACGCGCCTGGAAAAAGGCGAAACCAAGGAACAGGCGGCGACCTACGCCTATACGTCCACGGCGTTCCCGATGCTCACCGGCACGCTGGTGACGGTGGCCGGCTTCGTGCCGATTGGCCTCAACGCCAGCTCGGCGGGCGAGTACACCTTCACCCTGTTTGCGGTGATCGCCGTGGCGATGCTGGTGTCGTGGGTGGTGGCCGTGCTGTTTGCGCCAGTGATTGGCGTGCATATCCTCAGCGCCAAGGTCAAACCCCACGATGCCGAGCCTGGGCGCATCGGTCGCGCGTTCAACGGCGGCATGCTCTGGGCCATGCGCAACCGCTGGTGGGCCATCGGCATTACCGTGGCGTTGTTTGTGGCGTCGGTGTTTTCCATGCAGTTCGTGCAGAACCAGTTCTTCCCGTCGTCCGACCGCCCGGAAATCCTGGTGGACCTGAACCTGCCGCAAAACGCCTCGATCAACGAGACGCGCAAGGCCGTGGACCGCCTTGAAGCGATCATCAAGGACGACCCGGACATCGCCCGTTGGAGCACTTATATCGGCCAGGGCGCGATCCGTTTCTACCTGCCGCTGGACCAGCAACTGGAAAACCCCTACTACGCGCAGCTGGTGATCGTCAGCAAAGGCCTGGAAGAGCGCAGCGCGTTGATCCAGCGCCTGCAAAAGCGCCTGCGTGATGACTTCGTCGGCATCGGCAGCTATGTGCAGCCGCTGGAAATGGGCCCGCCGGTGGGGCGGCCGATCCAGTACCGGGTGTCTGGCAAGGACATCGACCAGGTGCGCAAACATGCGATCGAACTGGCCACGCTGCTCGACCAGAACACCCACCTGGGCGAGATCATCTACGACTGGAACGAGCCCGGCAAAGTGCTGCGGGTGGACATCGCCCAGGACAAGGCGCGGCAACTGGGGCTGTCGTCGGAAGACGTCGCGCAGTTGATGAACAGCGTGGTCAGCGGCGCCTCGGTGACCCAGGTGCATGACGATATCTACCTGATTAACGTGGTCGGCCGCGCCGAAGACGCCGAGCGCGGCACGCCGGAAACCTTGCAGAACTTGCAGATCGTCACGCCCAACGGCACGTCGATTCCGCTGCTGGCGTTTGCCACGGTGCGTTATGAGCTGGAGCAGCCGCTGGTATGGCGTCGCGACCGCAAGCCGACCATCACCATCAAGGCGTCGGTGCGCGATGAGATGCAGCCGACGGACCTGGTGAAACAGCTGGCGCCGACCATCGACAAATTCAACGCCGGTTTGCCGGTGGGTTACAAGGTCGCCACGGGCGGCACCGTGGAAGAAAGCGGCAAGGCCCAGGGCCCGATTGCCAGTGTGGTGCCGTTGATGTTGTTCCTCATGGCGACATTCTTGATGATCCAGCTGCACAGCGTGCAGAAGATGTTCCTGGTGGCCAGCGTCGCGCCGCTGGGGCTGATCGGCGTGGTCCTGGCGCTGATCCCCACGGGCACGCCCATGGGCTTTGTGGCGATCCTCGGCATCCTCGCGCTGATCGGCATCATCATCCGCAACTCGGTGATCCTGGTGACGCAGATCGACGAGTACGAAGTGGCCGGTTATTCGCCGTGGGACGCGGTGGTGCAAGCTACCGAGCACCGCCGTCGACCGATCCTGCTGACGGCGGCGGCGGCGAGCCTGGGCATGATCCCCATCGCCCGCGAAGTGTTCTGGGGGCCAATGGCGTACGCGATGATTGGCGGGATCATCATTGCCACGTTGTTGACGTTGCTGTTCCTGCCGGCGCTGTATGTGGCCTGGTACAAGATCCGCGAACCTAAACCAGACCAACAGGAAAAACGCGGTTAAAAATGTGGGAGCGGGCTTGTGTGGGAGCGGGCTTGCTCGCGAATGCGGTG
>NZ_JANLGL010000268.1:0-6626 GCF_024655625.1 Pseudomonas sp. 18.1.10 | reverse complement strand
CGCGAGCAAGCCCGCTCCCACAGTTTGAATTGCGAATACCTTCAAATGTGGGAGCGGGCTTGCCCGCGATGGCGCCCTCACAGGCAACCCCCTACCAACGCCCCGTCGCCAGGCTGAACGGCGAAAACTGCGCAAACTGCCAGCGCAACGCCAACGCCGCCGGGCGCCAGACCACCTGCTCCACCGTTACCGTCCACAGCCGCTGCGCGCCCTCGAACTCGGCCACCTGCGGCCCGCTGAGGATCAGCTCCGTACGCCCGGCCACCTGCAATACATCCCCCGACTCAAAATCGATAAACAACAAACCCGCCACCGGATTGAGCTGCAAATTGCCCAAGGTGTTGAAAAACAGGTTGCCGGCAAAGTCGGGAATGGTCAGCACATTGCCCTCGACCCGCACAAAACCGCTATTGCCACCACGATGGGAGACATCCACCGAACGTTCGCCGTCGGTGTCCACATAGCTGGCGACGAAGAACGTGTCGGCGTTGCGGATCAGTGTTTGCGCCGCTTCATCCAGGCTGCCTGCGCGCTCGACCTGCGTGCCGGGTTTACGCGCAATCCCGTCCACCGGGCGCAGTTGGATGTACTTGGGGCAGTTGCCAAACGTCTGCACCACCTGCACCGAGAACCCCTCATGATCGAGGGCAACCACCCGGCCATTCATGCGGTTGCGCCGCCGGGTGTTGAGGTCGATCCCCAGCACGCCCACCGCAGCGCCATCACGCAAGCCAGCACGGGCGGGGTCGCTCAGGGAGGGCTGGCTATCGACCTGTAGCGTCTGCGGGTCGGGCGAATGGGCAAACCCGGGCGCGCCTTCCACCAACGTGGCCCAGGGAGTGCCCCTCTCGTCCACCACGCCAAGCAGCAGGTAGGGCAGCAGCGGATAGAAATCGCGGTGCTGCTCGGGCAAGTGATCGCGGATCACTTTCGGCCCGACCACCGCCATACGCTCGGCCACGCCTACCGCAGCTTGCAGCTGCCGCTCGCCGGCATGCCAGGGAGATTGTTCGATCAGGTTCATGGCGACCACCTCAGGTTGTAGGCCCCCATGCTGCGCCCTGCCCCGCAGCGAGAGAATCACCACGCCCGGCAATCCACTATTACGCCAGCTGAAATGCCGGATGGGCGCGCAGTGCCGCGACACAGTGCTCGACAAAGCTGCGCACGCGCATCGGGGCGTTGCGGCCTTCGCGGTACACCACATGGATTGGCATGGGTGGCTGTTCATACGCCTGCAATACCCGGCGCAGTCGCCCGCTGAGCAGATGCTCGTGCACCGGGTAACTCAGGCAACGCACCAACCCTGCGCCGTGCACCGCCGCGTTGATTGCGCCTTGCACGGTGGTGCAGCCCAAGCCCACATGGGCCTTGAAGGGATAGCCGTGGAAATCCCAATCCACTTGTTCGGCCTGGGCGATCAGGCGATGGTGCTGGAGATCCTTTGGATGCAGGGGTTCGCCGTGGGCCGCGAGGTAGCCGGGGCTTGCGCAGAGCATCTGCCGCACCTGCCCCACGGGCCGGGCGATCAGTGACGAGCTGGGCAGTTCACCGACGAGGATCGCCACGTCCAGGCCCTCTTCGTGCAGGTTCGGGTAGTAGTCGTGGTAGTGGGCGTCGAGATGCACCTGGGGATAGCGGTCCAGGTAGCTGGCCAACACGGGCGCCATCACATAACCGCTGAACAGCAACGGCAAGAACACCCGCAGATTGCCCTGAGCCTGCACATGCAAGCCCAGGGCCGAGGCTTCGGCGGCGTCCACCGCCGCCAGCAGGCGCAGGCAGTCAGCCAGGTAGGCGCGGCCCACTTCGGTGAGGCTCACGCCCCGCGTGCTGCGCGCCAGCAATGGCACACGCAGGCGCGCTTCCAGGCGGGCAACCGCGCGTATCAGGGTCGGGCCCGACACTTGGGCCGCACGCGCCGCCGCCGCCAGGCTCGGCTGCCCGGCCAGTGCGGCAAACCGTTGCATGTCGCGAAAGTGCTCCATCAGCCGCGCCGGTTCAAGGCCGCATCCTGGCCCAGGCGCGCGCTGAGAAAATCGACAAAACTGTGGACCTTCGCCGGCACGCGCGCGCTCTTCTGGAACACCACCTGGATCGGCAGCGGCGGCGGTTCAAAGCCTGCGAGGATAATCTCCAACTCCCCCGCCGCCACCGCTGCCGCCACTTGATACGACAGCACCCGCGTCACGCCCCAACCCTGGCGCGCGAGGTTGATCGCGGCGTTATTGGCCGTGACCACCAGGCGTGGTTCGATGGGCACGGTCAGCGCTTGGCCGTGTTCAACAAAGGTCCATTCATTCACACGTTGGCTGGCGGAGGTGGTGGCGATCTTCGCCTCACGCAACTGCGACGGGTGCTCGGGACGCCCGTGCTGGTCGAGATAACCCGGGGACGCACACACCACCCGCCGCACTTCACCGACCTTGATTGCCTGCTGCCCCGGCTCATGCAGGTGGCCGATACGCACGGCCACATCGACGCCTTCGTCATGCAGGTTGACCACGCGATCCACCAGCAAGGCATTGATCGTTACCAACGGAAAACAGTCGAGGAACGCCCCCAACGCCGGCGCCACATACAGCTCGCCAAACAGCACTGGCGCGGTCACCGTCAAGTGCCCGCAGGGGATCGAATAGCTGCCCGCTGCCGCCTCTTCGGCTTCGTCGAGTTCGGCGAGGATGCGCCGGCAGTCTTCCAGATAACCCTGGCCGGCTTCGGTCAGATGCAGACTGCGAGTGGTGCGTGCCAACAGTTGGGTGCCGATGCGTTGCTCCATGGCGGCGATGGCCCGCGTCACACTGGGCGGCGAGGTGTTCAAGCGGCGCGCGGCAGCGGCAAAACCGGCTTCTTCGGCCACCGCGAGGAACACCTGCATTTCGTGGAATCGGTCCATCGTCACTCCTTCTGTTGCAAACCCGCCGCCGTGCGCGGCATGCCGACAAACCCCGGCAACGCCTCGATGCTGGCCAGCCAGGCGCGCACTAGAGGGTAGTCGGCCAGCGACACATTGCCTTCCGGCGCATGGGCGACGTAGGTGTAGAAAGCGATATCGGCGATGCTCGGCTGCTCACTGGCGAGGAAGCGGCTGTGGCTCAGTTGCTGTTCCACCAACTGCAGCAAGCCATGGGCGCGGCTGATGGCGTTGACGGTATCGACCTCGGCACCAAACACCACTGCCAGCCGCGCAGACGCCGGCCCCACATGCAACTGACCCGCCGCCGCCGACAGCCAGCGCTGCACACGAGCCTGACCTACCGGGTCGCTGGGCAGCCATTGGCCTTGGCCGTATTTGCTCGCCAGGTAGACCAGGATCGCATTGGAATCGGCCAACACGGTGCCGTTGTCATCAATCGCAGGGACTTGGCCAAAGCTGTTGATCGTGGCGAGAAAATCCGCCGCCTTGTGCGCGCCTTGCTTGAGGTCCACCAGGATAAATTCCGTGGGTAAGCCCAGCAGGGACAGCATCAACTCCACCCGATGGGAGTGGCCGGACAGCGGGAAACCGTAGAGTTTGATCGCGGGCTGGGACATGACAGGCTCCAAAACAAGGTTATCGACGCCGGCCATGGTCCACCGCTGCAGTGATCGTTGGAATCACCAGGATTCACAATCCAGCATTTCATCAGTTGAAACAATCACGATAACGGACCTGACAAAACCTGAAGCTTTGGTCCTGGTCCTGGCTCTGGCTCTGGCTCTGGCTTTTCAGCTTTTGATCTTAGGCGCCCCGTTAAACACGCTGGCCGGATTTCGGCATGGATTTGGGGGGTAAACCGGCAGGGATGCCGGTTTAGCCGCCCCGCGCCATGGATGGCGCGTGGCGGCGGCCCCCCAAATCCATGTCGGATTACGGGCATGCCGAGCCTAGGCGAGGCACCGAGTGTTGGGGCAAGAGCCCTTTGCTTACTTTGGGCTGGGCCGGCACTCCGGCTTTTCCAAAGTGAGCCGCCGTAAGGGCGGAACCATAAGCCGCCGTTACCCAAATAACGGATATGTACTCCGCCCAAAAAGCCTCAGCGCCCAACCCATAGCTATCGCAGGCAAGCCAGCTCCCACATTAGGCCGGCGTACACCCGATGAGACTTGGCCGCCTGCCACAGAGCCTTCGCGAGCAAGCCCGCTCCCACACAAAGCCATCACCCACAGAGATGTCAGCGCTCTTCGAGACGCTCGCGCAAAAACCTGTGCCCCACCGAAAACAAGCGCCGATACGTCAACAACACCGCCCCCACCGTGCCCAATGCCGACGACGCGGCAATCAAGAACATAATCACGATCTGATAGCGCACCGCATCCACCGGGCTTTCCCCCGCCAGTACCTGGCCGGTCATCATGCCGGGCAGGCTGACGATGCCGACCACGGTCATCTGGTTCAGCGTCGGGATCATCCCCGCGCGTACCGCCTGGCGAATGGCGTCCTGCGCCGCCTCCCAGCGTGAGCCGCCGAGGGCGAGGATCATTTCGATGGTGTTGCGCCCCGAGGTCAGTTCCTGGGTCATGCGTTCTATGCCCAAGGACACGCCGGTCAGGGTGTTGCCGAGGATCATCCCGAGGATCGGAATCGCATACTGCGGCTCGTACCACGGGTGGATGCGGATCACCGCAAACAGCCCCACCGCCGTCACCAGCCACGAGCTGCCCCACACCGACAAGATGCTGTCGACCCGCTGCCCCTTGTACGTGCGCCGCCCACGCCCGGCGGCGGAGATGCCGGCGATCAGGGTCATGGCGCACATCAACGGCAGCACCACGTACCAGTAGGCAAACTCGAACACCCAACCCAGCAGGTAGCCGATGGCCAACAGTTGCACCACGGTGCGCACCGCCGCCCATAGCAATTGGCGGCCCAGGCCCAGGCGCAGGAGCAGCGACAACGCGCCGTTGACCAGGATCAGCGAGGCGGCGATGCCCAAATCGAGGGCGGTGAGGTTCTGGTAATTCATGGTTGGGCGACTCCATCCAACACGCCGGCACTCATCTGCAAGTGGATGTCGCTCATGCGCCGGGCCTGGTCGAGGTCGTGGGAGACCCAGATGCAGGCACGGGATCTGTCGCCGGCGAACCAGGCGTCGATCAGCGCTTCCACTTCGCGGGATGACGTGGGGTCGAGGGCGGCGGTGGGTTCGTCGAGCAGCAAGACTTCGGGGTTCAGTTGCAGGGTGCGGATCAGCGAGACCACCTGGGATTCGCCGCCGGACAGGTCCGCAGCGCTTTTTGCCAGGAAGTCCGGCGCCTTGCCGGCGTGGCCCAGGAGGGTGGTGACGGCGGCAAGGTCGAAACTGCGTTTACGCGAGGTCTTGAGGCTGAACGGAAAGCGCAGGTTGTCTTCCACCGTGCCTTCGAGCAACGCCGGGCGCTGGGACAGGTAGCTGATATGGCAGCGGTAATGGGGAATCTCGGCGTTGCTGATGGGCTGGCCGTTCCACAGGACTTGCCCGGAACTGGGCGCATCGAGCAGGGCCAGGGCACGCAGGAAGACACTTTTGCCAGAACCGGAGGAGCCGGTGATGGACACGCGGTCGCCGGCGTTCAAGGTGAAATCGGTGGGCTGGAGCAAGGGCACGTGGCGGCGCTCGTCCATGCGCGTGAGGGCGCGGGTTTCGATCAGTGCGTTCATGGACGCGGGGCTTCCCTGGGACTGGTTGGGCGCAATGGTGAAGCAGGAAGGTCGCCGGGGTCCAGCGTTTGGGGAATCATTAGTACCGCCGCATTCGTGAGCGACCTGGGCATCCTCAATGGCGCTCGCTAGACTCCCCGTTCCCAGAAAAAGGACACCCCATGGACGCTCAGGAAAACACCAATGCCGCCGTCTCGAAGACGCGCGCCGCATGGCTATGGAAGGCGGTAAAACTTGAAAGCTTGCCAATCATGGTGCTGTTGTTCGCGCTGTTTTACTCAAACGGCTACGCCTACCTCGAGACCTATTACGGTGGCCTTGGAGCGCCGATCAATCGGCTGGGCTTCGATACCTATCAGTTTGTGGTATTCGGCGGAATGGACATGCTGGTCAAATTCTCCGCGTTGCTCATTACCTGTTCGGCTGTTGCGTCGCTCGTCTGCTTAATGTCTTTCACGGAAGATCCTGACCGGGTATTACCCACCACCACACTCGCCCCTACAACTGCCCGCTACCGCTGGGTACAACGCATGGGCAAAAACTACACAAGAGCCAAGCCGCTGATTCTTGGTACGTTCCTACTCACCTTTCTTGCAATTGCCACGTGGGCCCTGTGGACGCTAACGTTCTCTCAGTCGATCGAGCGCGGCAAGCTAAGAGCGTATGAAGAAATTCGTGATTGCAAACCCGAAACGGTCCAGCTAAAGAATCTGGACCGTATAACTGGCTGCATCGTCGGCGAAAGCGACGACATGCTTTATCTGGTGGAAAAGCACAAGGAGAGTGCCGAAATCATGTACGAGAAACGCCAGGTTTCCAAAGACAGCATAAAATCCACCAACGGCCCTCAATTGACACTGAAAAAACCAGGCTAGCTCGTAAGCAGGCACACTGAACTGGCTCGCAAACCGGGCGCTATCTGCCGGGTAGCGACGATCAAATGTGGGAGCGGGCTTGCTCGCGAAAGCGGAGTGTCAGCCACTACATCTGCTGCTGATCCACCGCA
>NZ_JANLGL010000267.1:0-6637 GCF_024655625.1 Pseudomonas sp. 18.1.10 | reverse complement strand
AGCCAACACATGCGCAAGCTGACCCACCGCATTCGCGAGCAAGCCCGCTCCCACATTTTGATTTTCGTCGGCTATAAGGTCTTCGCCGAAGCCGGGTTTATCATCCGCGTCAGCCCCAGGTTCTTCAGCGCCAACTGCAACGAGCTGTGGATAACTTGCGGGTTGTCGATGGTCATCAACTCCGCCAGCAAATCCTTGGCCATGCCCAGATCCACCTGGCGCAGCATCCACTTCACCTTCGGCAGGTTGGTGGCGTTCATCGACAAGCTGTCAAAGCCCATCGCCATCAACAGCACCGCCGCCGCCGGATCGCCGGCCATTTCACCGCAGATGCTCACCGGCTTGCCTTCGGCATGGGCGTCGCGCACCACGTGTTGCAGGGCTTGCAGCACCGCCGGGTGCAGGTAGTCGTAGAGGTCGGCCACCCGTGGGTTGTTACGGTCCACGGCCAGCAGGTATTGGGTCAGGTCGTTGGAGCCCACCGAGAGGAAGTCCACCTGGCGCGCCAGCTCCTTGGCCTGGTACACCGCCGCGGGAATTTCGATCATCACGCCAATCGGCGGCATCGGTACGTCGGCACCTTCGTCGCGCACTTCGCCCCAGGCCCGGTGGATCAGGTGCAGCGCCTCTTCCAGCTCATGGGTGCCGGAGATCATCGGCAGCAGGATGCGCAGGTTGTTCAGGCCTTCGCTGGCCTTGAGCATGGCACGGGTTTGGACGAGGAAAATTTCAGGATGGTCGAGGGTCACGCGGATACCGCGCCAGCCGAGGAAGGGGTTGTCTTCCTTGATCGGGAAATACGACAGTGACTTGTCGCCGCCGATGTCGAGGCTGCGCATGGTCACCGGTAACGGGTGGAAGGCCTGCAGTTGCTCGCGATAAATCGCCAGCTGCTCCTTCTCGCTCGGGAAACGCTGGTTAATCATGAACGGCACTTCGGTGCGGTACAGCCCTACCCCTTCGGCGCCACGCTGTTGCGCGCGGGCCACATCGGCCAGCAGGCCGGTGTTGACCAGCAGCGGCACGCGATGGCCGTCGGTGGTCACGCACGGCAGTTCGCGCAATGAATCCAGGCCCAGTGCCAGCTGTTTCTCTTCTTCCACCACTTCGGCGTATTGCTTGCGCAGCACGTCGCTGGGGTTGGTAAAGACTTCGCCGCGATGGCCATCGACGATCATGTCGATGCCATCGACCTTGGCGTACGGCAGGTCCACCAGGCCCATTACCGTCGGGATACCCATGGCCCGGGCCAGGATCGCGACGTGGGAGTTGCCCGAACCCAATACCGAGACCAGGCCCACCAGCTTGCCTTCCGGCACTTCGCCCAGCTGGGTGGCCGTCAGTTCTTCACTGACCAAAATGGTGTTGTCGGGGAAGACCATGTTGGTGGTGCGGTCTTCCTGCAGGTAGGCCAGCAGGCGGCGACCGAGGTCGCGCACATCCGAGGCGCGCTCGCGCAGGTAGTCGTCGTCCATCATTTCGAAGCGGTTGACGTGATCGGTGACCACCTGGCGCAACGCGCCCTGGGCCCACTGGCCGGTCTTGATTACGGTCTTGACTTCGTTACCCAGGGACGCGTCGTCGAGCATCATCTGGTACACGTCGAACAGCGCGCGCTCTTCGGGGCGCAGCTGGGTGGCCAGCTTGTTCGACAGGTTGCGCATGTCGGCGCGCACGCCTTCGAGGGCGGTCTTGAACAGTTTGATTTCGGCGTCGATGTCTTTGACGGTCTTGTCCGGCACCACATCCAAGTCCGCCGGCGGCAACATGACCACCGCCGTACCGACCGCAGCGCCCGGCGAACCGGGTACGCCGACGAACTTGGCTTCCTGGATGCCCTTGCCCTCGCGCCCCAGGCCGCGAATCGAGCCGGTGGCCTCGGCGTGGGCGATAACCCCGGCGAGCTGCGCGCTCATGGTCACGAGGAAGGCTTCTTCACCTTCATCGAACTGGCGGCGTTCTTTCTGCTGGATGACCAACACGCCGACAACGCGGCGGTGGTGAATGATCGGCGCACCGAGGAACGAGGCGTAACGCTCTTCGCCGGTTTCGGCAAAGTAGCGGTAACGCGGGTGATCGGCCGCGTGTTCAAGGTTCAGGGGTTCTTCACGCGTCCCCACCAGGCCCACCAGACCTTCATTGGGCGCCATGCTGACCTTGCCGATGGAGCGCTTGTTCAAGCCCTCGGTGGCCATCAGCACAAAACGGTTGGTCTCGGGGTCCAGCAGGTAAACCGAGCAGACCTGGCTGCCCATGGCTTCCTTGACGCGCAACACAATAATCCCCAACGCCGCCTTGAGATCCTTGGCGGAGTTAACTTCCTGGACGATCTTGCGCAGCGTATTGAGCATGGCTCGGGGTCGAACTCCGTCGTCAGTCGCGCGCTAAAAGGCGCGGGGCAAGCTCTTTGAGAGCGCGACGATAAACCTCGCGCTTGAATGTCACCACCTGGCCCAACGGGTACCAATAGCTGACCCAGCGCCAGCCATCGAACTCCGGTTTACCGGTCAAATCCATCCGCACCCGCTGCTCGTTGGAGATCAGGCGCAGGAGAAACCATTTCTGCTTCTGGCCGATACACAGCGGTTGGCTGTGGGTACGCACCAGGCGTTGCGGTAAACGATAACGCAACCAGCCACGGGTGCAGGCCAGAATCTGTACATCTTCGCGCTCAAGGCCGACTTCTTCGTTCAACTCACGGTACAAGGCGTCTTCAGGGGTTTCGTCGGGGTTGATTCCACCTTGAGGAAACTGCCAGGCATCTTGGTTGATTCGGCGAGCCCATAGCACCTGTCCGGCATCATTCGTAAGAATAATCCCGACATTAGGACGGAAACCATCGGGGTCGATCACGGCAACAACCTCGCAAACGCATGTCGCCGCATTGTTCCACAAAGGTTGTTGCAGCGGCAACGAGGCTTCTTACCTTATGTGCACTCTTGTGAAAAGACCGTATTCTGGACGCCTTTTTACAGACTTTTCAGCGAGTAACTGCAATGCGCCTGGCTTTATTCGACTTGGACAACACCCTTCTCGGCGGTGACAGCGATCACGCGTGGGGCGATTACCTCTGTGAACGTGGGATTCTCGACCCGATCGCCTACAAGGCCCGCAACGACGAGTTCTACCAGGATTACCTGGCCGGCAAGCTGGACAACGCCGCTTACCTGAACTTCAGCCTGGAAATCCTCGGCCGCACCGAGATGGCCCAACTCGACGAATGGCACCGCGACTTCATGCGCGACTGCATCGAGCCGCTGATGCTGCCCCGCGCCGTAGAACTGCTGGCCAAGCACCGCGCCGCCGGCGACACGCTGGTCATCATCACCGCCACCAACCGTTTCGTCACCGCGCCGATTGCCGCACGCCTGGGCGTGGAAACCCTGATCGCCACCGAATGCGAGATGGACAACGGCCGCTACACCGGGCGCAGCACCGACGTGCCGTGCTTCCGCGAGGGCAAGGTCACGCGCTTGAATCGTTGGTTGGCGGAGACTGGCTTTAGCCTGGAAGACAGTTATTTCTATAGCGATTCGATGAATGACCTGCCGCTGTTGGAGCAGGTGACGCATGCGGTGGCGGTGGATCCGGACCCGAATTTGCGGGCTGAGGCTGAGATGCGTGGGTGGCCGGTGATTACATTGCGCAGCTGATGGCCTCTTCGCGAGCAAGCCCGCTCCCACATTTTGACCGCATTCTCATGTTGGAACTCGGTCGAGTGTGGGAGCGGGCTTGCTCGCGAATGCAGACGACTCGGTCTTGAGCCCTTAAACCGGCTTGGCGCCCATGAGCCCGGCAATCGCCACAAACCCCACCAGGCTGACCACCGCCAGCACCAACGTGAAATTCAAGCTCCCGCCCTCGCCCTTACGCAGGCGATTGAGCCGCGCCACCAGCCAGAACCACGCCAACGCCGCCACGGCGTAAAGAATGCTGGAACCCAAAATCCACGTCTGCCCCAGCGGCCAGCCAATCAAATGCGCCAGCCACCAGCCGGTAAACGGCATGCTGACCACGCAAATCCCCATCAACAACCACACAAACACCCACGGGCGCTGCACGGTGACCGCCGGGCCGGCGCTGCGCTTGCGCCAGGCCAGCAGCGCCAGGCCCAGGCCGCTGAGCAACAGCAACACGGTCGCCGCGATGTGGATAACTTTCAGGGTAATCAGGGTTTCCATCTCTCGTCTTCCTTAAAGGCCGCCCCAATCAGCGTAGTCGCTCAACCGAGGAACAGTTTGTAGGCCGGGTTATCGCTTTCATCCCAGTACGGGTAGCCGATGGCTTCCAGGGCAGCCGGTACCAGGTGACGCTCGTTCGCCGGCACTTGTAGGCCAGCGACCACACGGCCGTCAGCTGCGCCGTGGTTGCGATAGTGGAACATCGAGATGTTCCAGCGCCCGCCTAATTTGTTAAGAAAGTTGAACAACGCCCCCGGACGCTCCGGGAATTCGAAGCGGAACACCACCTCATTGCTGACGTGCGCCGCATGGCCGCCGACCATATGGCGGATGTGCAGCTTGGCCAACTCGTTCTCGGTCAGGTCCAGCACCGGGAAACCCTGCTCGGTCAGGCTGGCGATCAGCGCGCTGCGCGGGTCGGTGTCGGGGTGGGTCTGCACGCCGACAAAGATGTGCGCCTCGCTGCCGGAGTGGAAGCGGTAGTTGAATTCGGTGATCTGGCGCTTGCCCACAGCCTCGCAGAACGCCTTGAAGCTGCCCGGCTTCTCGGGAATGGTCACGGCGATGATCGCTTCGCGGCCTTCACCCAGCTCGGCGCGCTCGGCCACATGGCGCAGGCGGTCGAAGTTGACGTTGGCACCAGAGTCGATGGCCACCAGGGTCTGCCCGCTCACGCCACGGGTTTCCACGTATTTCTTGATCCCCGCCACGCCCAGCGCGCCCGCAGGCTCGGTGATGGAGCGGGTGTCGTCGTAGATGTCCTTGATCGCCGCACAGATTTCATCGGTGCTCACGGTGATCACTTCGTCGACATAGTCTTTGCAGATATCAAACGTGTGCTGGCCGATCTGCGCCACCGCCACGCCGTCGGCAAAGATCCCCACCGTCGGCAACACCACGCGCTCACCCGCCGCCAGGGCGGCTTGCAGGCAGTTGGAGTCGTCCGGCTCAACGCCAATGATCTTGATCTCCGGACGCAGGTATTTCACATACGCCGCAATCCCGGCGATCAGCCCGCCGCCGCCCACCGGGACGAAAATCGCGTCCAGAGGCCCCGGATGCTGGCGCAGGATTTCCATCGCCACGGTGCCCTGCCCGGCAATGGTGTGCGGATCATCGTAGGGGTGAATGTAGACGTAGCCTTTTTCGTCGACCAGCTTCAGCGAGTAGGCCAGGGCTTCCGGGAAGGAATCACCGTGCAGTACCACTTTGCCGCCACGGGAGCGCACGCCTTCGACCTTGATCTCCGGGGTGGTCTTGGGCATCACGATGGTGGCTTTCACCCCCAGCACCTTGGCCGCCAGGGCCAGGCCTTGGGCATGGTTGCCCGCCGAGGCCGTGACCACGCCGCGCGCGCGCTCTTCAGCAGTGAGCTGGGTCAGCTTGTTATAGGCGCCGCGAATCTTGAACGAGAACACCGGCTGCAAGTCTTCACGCTTGAGCCAGACCGTGTTGCCCAGCCGCTCGGAGAGCTGGCGCGCGGTCTGCAAGGGGGTTTCTACGGCAACGTCGTAAACGCGCGAGGTGAGGATCTTTTTGACGTACTGTTCAAGCATCGGCGGGCTTCTACTTTCACGGTTTGGCAGGGCCAAGGAGTCTAACCCGGCTTTTGGCCGGGCGACCACACGAATCCCGAGGTTTTGTTGGGTTATACTCGCGCCCCTCGATAACTCCCCGCCCGTTCCGGAGCCCGCATGACCCAGGATCAACTCAAACAGGCAGTGGCCCAGGCCGCCGTCGATTTAATCCTTCCCAAACTCGACGACAAAAGCATCGTCGGCGTCGGCACCGGCTCCACCGCCAACTGCTTCATCGACGCACTGGCCCAGCACAAGGGCGCATTTGACGGCGCCGTGGCCAGCTCCGAAGCCACCGCCGCGCGCCTCAAGGGCCATGGCATTCCGGTGTATGAGCTCAACACCGTGAGCGACCTGGAGTTCTACGTCGACGGCGCCGATGAAAGCGACGCGCACCTGAACCTGATCAAAGGCGGCGGCGCAGCCCTGACCCGCGAGAAGATCGTCGCGGCCGTGGCCAAGACCTTTATCTGCATCGCCGACGCCAGCAAGTTGGTGCCGGTGCTCGGCGCCTTCCCGCTGCCGGTGGAAGTGATCCCGATGGCCCGCAGCCACGTGGCCCGCGAGCTGGTAAAACTGGGCGGCGACCCGGTGTACCGCGAAGGTGTGTTGACCGATAACGGCAACATCATCCTCGACGTGTTCAACATGCAGATCACCAACCCGGTGGAGCTGGAAACCCAGATCAATGCCATCGTCGGCGTGGTCACTAACGGGTTGTTCGCTGCGCGTCCGGCTGACGTGTTGCTGTTGGGCACTGCTGAAGGTGTGAAAACCCTCAAAGCCTAAAGCTCAGCGCTAATTTCCTGTAGAAACAAGGCTTGTGTGGGAGCGGGCTTGCTCGCGAATGCGGTGTATCAGTCGCCAGATCAGTTGACT
>NZ_JANLGL010000266.1:0-6667 GCF_024655625.1 Pseudomonas sp. 18.1.10 | reverse complement strand
CCGTGCAAATTACGACTTGCGGCCGCCGCGCAGCAAGTTGATCGGAGCATCCTTAGCTTGGCAGAGTTTCTTTATGAAATATTTTTTATAATTATAAAAAGCCACCAGCACGTGAGGATTTCTCCTACGTGCCGGCAGACATAATTTCATACAATAGATAACTCCAGCGTGACCTGAAAATTACTTCTATGTCAGCGAACAGTAAGCAGGCTCAAAACATACCGAACAAACTGGCGCAGCTAGGGCCAACGCTAACTAGCTTCCGTGAGGGCAGTTAGTACCCATAACCTTGTATTCCAGGGTGTTGAGCTTGCCCGCCGAATCTTCATAGGTCATGCGCGAAGGAGCTACGCCACAGGTTTTATTGGCTTGAGTGGTACTGATTACCTTCTGGACATCGAGGTTCATTCCATATTCATAATGAACAACTTCAGGTGTCGTCTTTCCATTTTCTAAGGCGTACTGTTCCATCGCCTTCTGGTTCTCTTGCATCATTCGACCATAAACACGGTCACCACCGCCTTCAGCCATGGCCAAAGAAGACAAGGTCAAGATGGAAACGGCAAAAAAAGCTTTTAGTGATTTCATGATTTTCTCCTAGTGTTCACTTACTTCTGACTAGAGGATAACCAGTGATGCCTTTCAGAAAGCTGCCGCGAATATTACATATGCGTAAGGTGTCCCTCAGCACTGGTGAGCTCGACTATTAGAATTTTAACTTATTGGCGGAGTAGGCTGAATATGTTAGATAAGCATTAAAGATCAACTCGAGTTTCTCACGAAATACCCAAGTATTTTTTATTAAAGATACATCTCATCTATATTATGGACAGCTGCTTGGACTGCTCCATATGGATGAGTGGTTTGAGCGCAGTAAGATGAGACGAGGAACGTGTTACAAAAGCCTTATAGGCTGAGAATATTAGGGGCTACGTTGAGTACCGAAAATACCATCGCTAGGATAGCCTTTAACAGCCATAAGAAATCGTCCCGGTATTTTATCGCGGCTAGCAGCAAAGCACCGACGATTGGAAGCAGGGACAACCCCTTCAGCAACCGAAAGGTCCTGGTGAGGGTTAGGCCTTGCTTGTCGACTTGATCGATGGTGATCCTGAGCAGCCCCTGAAGTTTCGGGGGATATGTTTTTATCTTGTCCTTGAAATCATCGAAAATGACATTGAAGCTGTGTAGGAGGCGCTCCGTTTGCAGCATTTGGTTGTGAAGGATTGCAAGCAGAACCACAGAAACCGCTGCCAACCCAAGGACAAGGATAAAACCTTCGAATCTTGAGGTTGTTTTCTCCAGCACGACCAAACCCGCTAGCGATATCGGCAGGGCGAGCATCTTGCCGGCGATGTCGCCCAGCACCCCGCTAAGCTTCGTGCCATAGTCGATTTCAGCTTGGGCCACCTCCCGCCGGGCCCGCTCAAACGAGAAGCTATAGACGTAGGTTTGCAGATTAGCGCGGTATGTGGCGAGGACCTCCCGCCACTCCCGCACGATCACCAAGAACAGATTGGGCTCGCTCTCAAACTTCTCGATGACGCTAGCCACCGCCATCCGAATCATTAATTTTCGTTCGGAGAGGTGTGCCTTATTTTCGTTTTTTCGATTGAGTATTTCTTCCAACAAGCTCAGGTGATTGAGCTCATAGTCAAGGACCTTGACGTCAACCTGGGTAGGTAACAGAAAAGTTCTCGGAGGCTTAGCCCCATCGGGAGGCAAGGCAAAGAACAGATTAAAACCATCTTGGCTGCTGTCTTTGTCGACACCGATCGCTAGCAGTGCAAGCAGCTCGATGAGCCGGCAGACGCGCCTGAGCGCCTTAATCGCCGGAGGCTCGATGTCATCGCTATCTGCCCAACAGAGCTCAACAATGTATACGTTGCTCGGGAATTGCCCCTTGCCCAATGAGCCATTGCGAGCGACAAACTCGCCTAGGTTCGCGTAGAACCGGCCAGACTCGTTCGATGGCAAGCGAAACTCAATATCGAGAGAGTCTGCTTCTTCAGAGCAATGCTCGAACTTGCCATAGGCTGCGGGCAGGCCATCGCACATTCGCAACGCACCGATAATGTCGGGCGTTGGCATCCCCTCATAGCGGATGACTCCGTCCTCAATGGTGGGCGCTCCAATGGCGCGGTAGAGAGCTACCACATTAGAAAACATTCTTAGCCGACCCTGGCCAGCAGTTCTTTCTCGATCACACCAACCAGTTCGGCAGTCAGATTGGACAGCGTCAACTTTTTCCGTCCCTCATCATAATAAACGTCTGCGGCCGGATCCTTACCTAACGCTCCACGCTCGAATTGCAACGACCAGTTAGCCGCGTCCCCCTTGATACGGGTCTTCTCTTTCAGCGATTTCGCATTGACCGTAAAGTCGTCTGGCACCTTATGTTTCTCGCTATTCAAATAGTCTTTCAGCCCAACAATTTCATCCACTAAGTCAGCGGGTACGTGTGCGACAGCGACGTGGCAGATAGCGTCCAAGCGCGCAGATTTGCCTGCGGCCAACTGCTCCTCCAGATACTTGATCACCGCCTCTTTGGCCTTGTAACCAAAGCCTTTTAACGTTTTGTTGTCGCGAAAAAACCGTGCAACGTTATCAATGGCATTTTTGGTAGCGCGTCCGGAAGCTACTCCTTTCGCGCATCCCAGTGCAGAGATGAAATAATCGGATGCCTGACTATCACGGCCCCGGCTGATGAAGCACAGGTAGGTTGAATCCACTTCATCCTCCGCGTCATCTTCATTCTGCTCAGGCGCAGCAGCGGCCGCAGCAGCCATAGCCTTTATGGCCACGAAACTCGCTAAATTGATCCTGGCGGCCTGCTGAACCTTGTTGAGATCGACCTCTTGAATTTCCTTGGGCACATAGTTCTCGTCCAGCTGTATACCGCCGCGTTCCTTCATGCTGGCGACCAGGAAAAAGTCGGTTGCACCTGCGGTGTACTGAGCGCAAAGGATGTGTCCACCGGTCGATAAGACTTGATTACCGGCTTGCTCCACCAACTGGTCCATTGCCAAGTGGGTCAAGTCGATAAATCGCGCTTCATCATCTTGTACTTCTACGAACGCGGTGAAGCGCTCTGGAAACGGTCCCTGACGGTCATCATTGGCAAACTGGCCGTAGACCACGCTGTTGCCTTCTTTGCCGATGAGGCCGTGGATACCATTGACCAGAAAATGCAACGCGGGATTTTCAGTATCGAGCGCCACATCCTTCTTGACCACCTCGGAGATAACGCTGGTCTTGGCCAGCTTCTTGAAGCTGTGAATAATGGCAGTTTTCAGCGTAATCATAGGTCGAATTCCGTTCCGATAGTATCAATATGGAATCACTGAAAATAGCACCTTACCCAGCAAACTTCAGGGCTTATCTCGATATCAGATATCACCTAAGGGCTCCAACACCTAGTGATCAGTAAGGCTGCACGAACCCAATAACTGTATATGCATACAGCATAATACTCTATGCCATTCATCAGCACGAGGGTCTGAGCGTCGAAACGCGGACAGCATCATCTAGGCTTGTCACAGACCATAGTCTCTAACGTAGACTCAGTCTGAAAAGTTTTTCCAATCTTATCCGTCAGCGCTGGAGCACAGCTGAAGAGCGGGGACCGCCCACGCTGGATCGATCAGATCCTTCGTTTGAAGCAATTCTTCGAAGGAATCTATCCCAAAGATTACCCGAGGTTCTAGGTAATGCGCAGGAGGCCTTTTACCTACTGAAGAACAGATTTTTGGAGGGTTTGATCTCAAGACAGGTCACACAAGAACTCGACTGTCTGGACGATAGTCCGGGTAATGGTCATGTGTCGCCACTCCGCTATAGGCCTGGTTCTGGGGACGATTGTTACGAACGCCATGTCTCAGTAAGCACCGAGACAGTACCGCGATGGTTGAGTGGGACGGCGCCCAAAACATTGAGCGTCGATAAATACCACATTACGCGTCCGTGACTCTCAGTACAGGCTCAAAGCGACATCTAGGTCCGTCTGTACCCTTCGGCCGGGTCCCATCAACACATAAACGGTATTTTTGGTCTCGAACAGGCAATCGTGGGTGAAGGAAACTCCCAATGAGGTTCTTACCCAGCGGGCGCGATGGAAACGTCCTCAGCTATCGTGGAGAACAAACAAAGTGTTGACCAGTGTAGGAGTAACTCCTCCTCTAACAACGACCTTTAACTGACGGGGGGAGACCACTAAATCAACCATTATCCAGTCAGCGACTAGGCAATAGGTCCGTCCAGGGAAGTAAGATCCGATCAGAGCCACGGCGTCTGAATGAGGAAGCTCACATCCAGGTATTTTTTCACCACCAGAAACCAGTTCTGCTAGGCCCGCCAGATTCATTCATCCCTCCGACCCACTTCATAAATCGAGTCGAATGATTAATCACACCAGTCAGCATAGCTGCCCGTAAATCGCCCGACTTAAACCCCGATGAACAGCACGCAAAACTTGGCTCATCTGCTCAAAAGCTAACGTTTAGCCCTTTAGCTATGGTCTGATTTATGCCATTGCTCATGCTTGAATCCGACGTCAAAATAGATGCCGGTGTCTGCGGTACGTGAGCGATATCTGCTTCTGCGGCATAAATCCCGTATATGCGTAAACCGCTGCTATCGGTGCACATCCAATGCCCGATCAATACGCAATAGGCGTCGGTATTAACAATGACATCCAACGCCCAGCAATAAGCCACAAAAATCACCGGATCCAGAGCAACTGCGCCACGCCATAAAAATATCTACTGGAGCTTTGAATTGGACGCGATCATCTCCATGTATGCATTGCCACCCATGGGAATATCATAACCTGGTGGCCCTTCCCATTGCCGCGAGACACCGGTATTTCTAAGCATAACGTCAACCTTAATGCCGTCCTTAACCATGCTGTCTAAATCCCACTCGAAGTGATTTATGAGAGCCTGGCAGGCCACATGAGGCACTGTTGTCAATAATCTCAAGCTGGAGTTGTTTGGGGGTAACTTAAGCCTCGCGATCTCCGACATCGTCCATATAAATCTCCGTAACCTAAAATGCCAAAGAGACTCAAGATGAAGTTCAAGTTGAGCTGACAGCAATGGGAAAGACTTACGAGTCGCACGCTCCCTACTTACTTTTCGCGGCAAAAGTGCAAGCATGTTACTGATATTTACTCGCACCTGTTTTTGGGTGATGCGGTACAAGTTCTCAACGCCCTCTATAAGAATAGTTGCGTATTTTTCGTCCTCATCATTTACCACCGGCTCGACACTACTCTTCTGCATTAAGTTCCCTGTAATTTTACTCAACAACCAGTCCTTATCGTTTTCGTTGAGCCAACGGGTTACTTGATAAGCACTTACCCAAAGATAGTCCATACCAATGCCTGGCTTCACTTCAAGTAGCATTGAGATTTTTTCTCGATAAGCCTTTTTCTTATGTTCTGGCAAAGTTTTCTCTTTAAGACGGACCGTCGGGTTTGCCGAGCTAGCAAGTAGAGACTCTTCTGCCAAGCATTTCTCAAACTTTTCTGCACATCCAAAAAGATGGAGAGATATTAAAAGATGCCTTGCCAACGGCATATCAATTTGACCTCTTGTTGTCGATAGCCTAATCCATTGACTTCGAATTCCAGCTGCGTATGCCAAATCAATTTTCGAAATAATTTCATCGCTGAACTTATCACGAATACTGCTAAATAATTTAGCTGTGCCAATTAGGTTCCCATGAACAAACCCTTGCTTCTTTGCTTGACGCCGATAACAAGCAGCCAAAACCGTATATTCTATCGATGGCAGATTGCGTTGCAGAATATCATTTACAAAAACTGCAAACTCGCGCTCTTCATTTGAGGCGAGTGAGCGGTTCGTAGGTTTAACAGCGTTCCACCCGCAAGCACAATCATCGGTCAACCCCGGTAACAATCGGTTTTTACGATAGAAAGGGTGAGAGCAATTAGGGCAAGATTTAAGAAGTTCTTCACCGTGTCGCCAGCACGCTGTAACGCCCGGTACATGATGAGCTCGGTGCCAATATGCGTAGCCACACTCTATGAGGTCGGCCTGCACACAGGCCAAGCAAATTTTAGCTCTGCTATTCCTCGTACCTTCTCTCCTAGGCACTCGAGCGACATCAGATAAAACCTTGTCAAATTCCTTAGAGGATTCTTTTGATAATCCTATAAAAGGTTTGTAGGCTGGGAACGTAGTGTTAATCTCAAGCAACTCAGCCAAGTTGCCTTCTTTAACTCCCGGCAATCGAGAAGCAAGGTTTTCTAATTGCTTTGGTATGATAGATAGTTGGAATGGCGCAACGCCAAAAAGATCACGGAAAGTTTCTGCCTCGGTTTTGTTTCCGGACAAAAAATGGTATCTCGTAATACGAGATAATAGTGTCTCGTCTGGCATAGACATTGGGAAAAACAGAATACTGGACATGAGTAGCCGACTTTCTAGCGTGGGTCTGGTAGGACGCGAGTCCTGTGGATGGTGTTCTTTTATCACATATCACCGTGTACCCGGGTAAGGATTTTAAAAATGAACGCCATACAGTAGCGAACAGCCAGCAACTGTTTTATTAGAAAACAGCAGTTTTTACGCCAAAGTCAAAATACAAGTAAGCGTCCGAACTACACCGCCTTGCATCTCAGACCTTAATCCCCTTTAACCGC
>NZ_JANLGL010000265.1:0-6687 GCF_024655625.1 Pseudomonas sp. 18.1.10 | reverse complement strand
CTGACCCACCGCTTTCGCGAGCAAGCCCGCTCCCACACAAGCCCGCTCCCACATTGGGTTTTGTGTAGGGCTGTTATTGCTTCAGCGCCAACTCGATCAGCTGATGCAGCTCTCCCACCTGCAACGGCCCATCCGCAAACAAAATCCTGAACACCGTCGGCGCCGCCAGCAGGTTAATCAACCGCTCCACGCTGGGCGCCGGGCTGTCTGGATAACGCTCCACAATCACCTGCAACTGCCCGCCAATCAGCGCCACGCAATACCCCGGTGTCTGGCTGCATTGCACGTCGCGCATCATGTTGCGCCCCGGTTCTGAACTCATCTCATCCAGGTACTGCTCGGCCCAGGCTTGCAGGTCGCCGCGCAGGCTGCCGGTATTGGCCGGCTCGCTGTCGGGGCGCATGCGCGCCAGGGCCACGTCGGCCAGCAGGGCGGACAGGTCGCCCCAGCGCCGGTAAATAGTGGACGGCGTGACGCCTGCGCGCGCGGCAATCATCGGTACGGTCACGCTGGAACGCTCGTGGGCTTCGAGCAGTTCGCGCACCGCCGAATGGACAGATTCTTGGACCCGGGCACTACGGCCCCCCGGGCGGAGGCCTTCTTTTATCGCCATGTTTGCGACCTTAACACAAAGAATTTGCTTTAAGCGCCGGCCAGTCGCACACTCTGCAAAAGCAAAATATTAGCTTTAGCGGAGCGTACCCATGTCCAGCAACCCTTCTAACCGTTCCAGCCTGGTGTTCCTTGCGCTTACCTTGCTGACGTTTCTCGCCGCTTCCAGCGCGCCGACGCCGTTGTATCACCTGTATCAGGAAGGCCTGCATTTTTCCGCCGGCATGCTCACGCTGATCTTTGGTGTCTACGCCATCAGCCTGCTAGCGGCGCTGTTGACCGTGGGTTCGCTGTCGGACCACCTGGGGCGCAAGCCGGTGATTTTCGCCGCGCTGGTCCTGGATATGCTGGCGATGTTGCTGTTTATCAATGAAGGCAGCGTGGCCTGGCTGATTGCTGCGCGTACGCTGCAAGGTTTCGCCACCGGCATGGCCACCGCCGTGCTCGGCGCGGCGTTGCTCGACACCGACCGCCAGCAAGGCCCGCTGGTCAACAGCGTGGCGCCTTTGCTGGGCATGGCGTGTGGGGCGATGGGCAGCAGCCTGCTGGTGGAGTTCGCGCCGCTGCCGACGCAGATGATCTACTGGACGCTGTTCGCGCTGATGTTGCTACAGGCGATATACGTGTGGCGCTTGCCGGAAACCGTCAGCCGCATCCCCGGCGCACTGGCCTCATTGCGCCCGACCTTGCATGTGCCGCCTCAAGCGCGGCGCGCGTTGTGGCTGTCGTTGCCGGTGGACGTGGCGGTGTGGGCAATGGGCGGGTTCTATCTGTCGCTGGCGCCGTCGCTGGTGCGGGCGGCGACGGGTTCTACATCCAACCTGATCGGTGGCGGATTGGTGGCGGTGCTGACTTTAAGCGGCGCGCTGATGATTTTCAGCCTGCGCAATCGTCCGGCTGACAAGGTTCTGCGGCTGGGCGCTGGCCTGCTGGCAGTCGGCGTGGCGTTGATCCTCACAGCGGTCCACAGCGCCAGCCTGCCGCTGTTTTTCATCGCCACGCTAATTGCGGGCAGTGGGTTTGGTGCGGGCTTCCTCGGTGCATTGCGCAGTGTGGTGCCCCTGGCGCTGCCCCACGAACGGGCGGGTTTGATGTCGGCTTTCTATGTGTTGAGTTACCTGGCGTTCTGCCTGCCGTCGCTGCTGGCGGGCAATCTGATCCGCAGTTTCGGCCTGATCGCCACGACCGATGGCTACGGCGTTGTGCTGATCTTGCTGTCCCTGAGTGCCCTGGCTGGTTTGCTGATGCAGGGATCGCGTAACTCGCTTATAGGTAAAACAGATAACAGTTAGAGAAATTACCCGTTATATAGATATTCGATTCGGTTCTACCATGGTCTTAACCTCATGCGAGGAGGAGGATTGCCATCATGACTTGCTCGAATACCATCAGCTACAAACCTTTCAGTCACCTGACCCGACCTCGGGAAGTGATTCGCCAGTTCACCCCCAACTGGTTCGCCGCGACCATGGGCACCGGCGTGCTGGCGCTGGCCCTGGCGCAATTGCCGGTCAACCTGCCGGGTGTGCAGGCCATCGCCGAGGCGCTGTGGTTTTTCACCATTGGCTTGTTTGTGCTGTTCAGCGTGTTGTACGCCGCCCGTTGGGTGATGTTCTTCCACGAAGCGCGGCGGATCTTCGGGCACTCCACCGTGTCGATGTTCTTCGGCACCATCCCCATGGGCCTGGCGACCATTCTCAATGGCTTGCTGCTGTTTGGCTTGCCGCGCTGGGGCAGCGATGTCATCCCGCTGGCCGAAGCCCTGTGGTGGCTCGATGTGGCGATGGCCCTGGCGTGCGGCGTGCTGATCCCGTTCATGATGTTCACCCGCCAGGAACACAGCATCGACCAGATGACCGCCGTGTGGCTGTTGCCGGTGGTGGCTGCCGAAGTGGCCGCTGCTAGTGGCGGTTTGCTGGCGCCGCATCTGGCGGATGCCCACGCGCAACTTATCATGCTGGTGACCAGCTACGTGCTGTGGGCGTTTTCCCTGCCGGTGGCGTTCAGCATCCTGACCATCCTGATGCTGCGCATGGCCCTGCATAAACTGCCCCACGCCAATATGGCCGCGTCGAGTTGGCTGGCCCTCGGCCCCATCGGCACCGGTGCCCTCGGCATGTTGCTGCTCGGCGGCGATGCTCCCGCGATCTTTGCCGCCAATGGCTTGCCCGGCGTCGGCGAGATGGCCAACGGCCTGGGCCTGGTGGCCGGCATCACGCTGTGGGGTTTCGGCTTGTGGTGGATGCTGATCGCGGTGCTTATCACCCTGCGTTACCTGCGTGCCGGCATCCCGTTCAACCTTGGCTGGTGGGGTTTCACCTTTCCGTTGGGGGTGTATGCCCTGGCCACATTGAAGCTGGCGAGCGTGTTGCACCTGGGCTTCTTCAGTGTGTTTGGCAGCGTGCTGGTGCTGGCATTGGCGCTGATGTGGGCAATCGTCGCCAAGCGCACCGTGCAGGGCGCCTATAAAGGTGAGCTTTTTGTTTCGCCGTGTATTGCAGGACTAGCGAATAAGTAAGCCGGATTAGGTAAAGTCGTGGCCTGAATGCTTTTACAAAAAAACAGGCCACGCAGGAACACGGACGATGAGCCACCCCTCGCAATTCACCTTGCTGCGCACACGGCGCTTCCTGCCGTTTTTCATTACCCAGTTGCTGGGCGCCTTCAACGACAACATCTTCAAGCAATCGCTGATCCTCGCCATTCTCTACAAGCTGACCATCGACGGTGACCGCTCGATCTGGGTCAACCTGTGCGCGTTGCTGTTTATCCTGCCGTTCTTCCTGTTCTCGGCGCTGGCCGGGCAGTTTGGCGAGAAATTCAACAAGGATGCGCTGATCCGCGCGATCAAGATCGGCGAGATCGTCATCATGGCCGTGGGTGCCACGGGTTTCCTCACCAACCACTTGGAACTGATGCTGCTGGCCTTGTTTGCCATGGGCACCCACTCGGCGCTGTTCGGCCCGGTGAAGTACTCGATCATGCCCCAGGCCCTGCACGAAGATGAGCTGGTGGGCGGCAACGGCCTGGTGGAAATGGGCACGTTCCTGGCGATTCTGGCCGGTACGATTGGCGCTGGGATCATGATGTCGTCGACCCATTACGCACCAGTGGTGGCAGTGGCGATTGTCGGCGTGGCCGTGCTCGGTTACCTCGCCAGCCGCAGTATTCCGCGGGCGGCGGCGTCTACCCCGGGGCTGCGTTTGAACTGGAATATCTTCAGCGAATCCTGGGCCACCTTGCGCCTGGGCCTGGGGCAGACGCCAGCCGTTTCGCGTTCCATCGTCGGCAACTCGTGGTTCTGGTTTGTCGGTGCGATTTATCTGACGCAGATCCCGGCCTACGCCAAGGAATGGTTGTACGGCGACGAAACCGTGGTGACGCTGATCCTCACCGTGTTCTCGGTGGGCATCGCCCTTGGCTCGATGCTTTGCGAGAAACTTTCCGGGCGTAAGGTGGAAATCGGCCTGGTCCCGTTCGGCTCATTCGGTTTGACCGTGTTCGGCCTGTTGCTGTGGTGGCACTCCGGCGGCTTCCCGCAAAACGTGCAGGCCAACGATTGGCTGGCCGTGCTCAGTTACGGCCAGGCGTGGTGGGTGTTGTTCGATATCCTCGGGCTGGGGGTGTTTGGCGGCTTCTATATCGTGCCGCTGTATGCATTGATCCAGTCACGTACCGCCGAGAACGAGCGTGCGCGGGTGATCGCCGCCAACAACATTCTCAACGCGCTGTTCATGGTGGTGTCGGCCGTCGTGTCGATCCTGCTGCTCAGCGTGGCCAAGCTGTCGATCCCCGAGTTGTTCCTGGTGGTGTCGCTGCTCAACATTGCGGTGAATACCTACATTTTCCGCATCGTCCCCGAGTTCACCATGCGCTTCATGATCTGGCTGCTCAGCCATTCCATGTACCGCGTGGAGCATCGCAATCTTGAAGCGATTCCAGATGAAGGCGCGGCGTTGCTGGTGTGCAACCACGTGTCGTTTGTCGATGCGTTGTTGATCGGCGGCGCGGTGCGTCGGCCGATTCGTTTTGTCATGTACTACAAGATCTACCGTTTGCCGGTGCTGAACTTTATCTTCCGCACGGCCGGGGCGATTCCGATTGCCGGGCGCCATGAAGATATCCAGATTTACGAAAAGGCCTTCACGCGGATTGCGCAGTATCTGAAGGACGGCGAGTTGGTGTGCATCTTCCCGGAAGGCAAACTGACGGCCGATGGCGAGATGAACGAGTTTCGCGGTGGGGTGACGCGGATTCTGGAAGAGACGCCGGTGCCGGTGATTCCGATGGCGTTGCAGGGGTTGTGGGGGAGTTTTTTCAGTCGCGATCCGAAGAAAGGGTTGTTTCACCGGATTTGGTCGCGGGTGGTGTTGGTGGCGGGGGAGCCAGTGCAAGAGCCGACGCCGGCAAGGTTGCAGGAGGTTGTGGGTGGGTTGCGGGGGAGTGTCAGGTAGGGTTGTGTTGAGTGGGCTGGCGCCATCGCAGGCAAGCCAGCTCCCACAGTTGACCGAGTTGTTCTGTCGAGCGCGGTCTGGTGTGGGAGCTGGCTTGCCTGCGATAGCGGTAGTGGCCTAGGTGCTGATCTTGAGCCCAACCAGCCCACAGATAATCAACGCCACACTGGCCAACCGAAACAACGCCATGGACTCCCCAAACAGGATAATCCCGGCAATCACCGTGCCCACCGCACCCACTCCGGTCCAGATCGCATAGGCAGTGCCCAGCGGCAGTTCCTTCATGGCCAACCCCAGCAACCCCAGGCTGACCGCCATGGCGGCAATCGTCAGGGCGGTGGGCAGTGGCTTGCTGAAGCCGTCGGTGTATTTCAGGCCGACGGCCCAGCCCACTTCAAACAATCCGGCAAAAAACAGAATGATCCAGGACATGCTGACCCTCTCTCTATAGACGTGGGGTCGTCCCCGGATTAGGCGCTTGAGAGCGTCGCGGGGTCGTCCCCGCGAAGCTCGCTAGAGTGCCGAACAATGCGCCGGCGATCAAGTTTGCGGGGTGTTTTCCAGTATGCGCCGGTCTTCCTTTTCGCTCATGCGGCGGAAGTAGGTCGACAGCAACGCCCCGGAAATGTTGTGCCACACGCTGAACAGCGCGCTCGGCACCGCCGCCAATGGCGAGAAGTGCGCACTGGCCAGCGCGGCACCGAGCCCGGAGTTCTGCATGCCGACTTCCAGCGCCAGCGACTTGCGCTGTGCCAGTGGCAGCTTGAACACGCGGCCGGTGAAGTAGCCCAGCAGGTAGCCGAAGCTGTTGTGCAGCATGACCACGGCCATGATTAGCAGGCCCGACTCGGCGATTTTCGCCTGGCTCGCGGCAACCACCGCCGCGACGATGATTACGATGCTCACCACGGACACCAGCGGCAGTACGTCTACCGCATGGCGCACGCGCTCGCCGAGCACGCGCTGGGCCACTACGCCGAGCACGATCGGCAGCAGCACCACTTGCAGGATCGACCAGAACAGCTCCATGAACGATACGGGCAGCCAGGCCGAGGCCAGCAGCCAGATCAGCGCCGGGGTGAGCAGTGGGGCGAGGAGGGTGGTGACGGCGGCGATGGCCACGGACAGCGCCAGGTCGCCACGGGCCAGCCAGGTCATGACGTTGGACGAGGTGCCGCTTGGGCAGCAACCCACCAGGATCACGCCGACGGCAATTTCCGGCGGCAGGTGGAAGGCCTGGCACAGCAACCAGGCCACACCCGGCATGATAACGAAGTGCGCGACCACGCCCAATGCCACGCGCCACGGATGGCGGGCGACTTCGGCGAAGTCATCAATCTTGAGGGTCAGCCCCATGCCGAACATCACCAGGCCCAGCAGCGGCACGATGGCGGTTTTCAGGCCGATGAACCAGCTGGGTTCGAGGAACGCGAGCACCGCGAAAATCAGCACCCAGTAGGCGAAGGTATTGCCGACGAAGCGGCTCAGGGAGGCGAGTGCGCGCATGGGGTGTCCTTGTTATTAGTTAAAGTCGGTAGTGCTGATTTTGCTTGGAAACCCAATCGAATGTGGGAGCGGGCTTGCTCGCGAATGCGGAGTGTCAGTCACTGAATCTGTTACT
>NZ_JANLGL010000264.1:0-6737 GCF_024655625.1 Pseudomonas sp. 18.1.10 | reverse complement strand
GCAGTGGGCCAGTCAATACATCAGGCGACTGAAACACCGCATTCGCGAGCAAGCCCGCTCCCACATTTTGAACTGTGCTACACCTGAGATTTCAGCGCAGGGCCGGGCCCTGGAAGCCCATATACAGCGCGAGCTTCTCCGCCACACTGGCACCCAACTTCTTGGAGAACCGGTCAAATGGCGATTCCTGCACGGTAAAGTCCACCAGCTCTTTCTCGCCGATCACATCCCGCGCCACCGAACTGGCACTGCCCAGGCCATCGATCAAGCCCAGCGGCAACGCTTGCTCGCCCGACCAGACCAACCCGGAAAACAGCTCTGGGTGATCCTTATCCTTCAGCCGATCGCCACGCCCTTGCTTCACACTGGCGATGAACTGGCGATGGGTGGTGTCGAGCACGCCCTGCCAGAACTGGGTTTCATCCGCCTTCTGCGGCTGGAACGGATCAAGGAACGACTTGTGCTCACCCGAGTTGTAGGTGCGACGCTCCACCCCCAGCTTCTCCATGGTGCCGACAAAGCCGTAGCCGGCCGCCGTCACACCAATGGAACCCACCAGGCTGGCCTTGTCGGCATAGATCTGGTCGGCGGCACTGGCGATGTAATAGGCGCCGGAGGCACCCAGGTCGGAAATCACTGCGTACAGCTTGGTATCCGGGTGCAGGGCGCGCAGACGGCGAATCTCGTCATACACATAACCTGACTGCACCGGGCTGCCGCCAGGGCTGTTGATGCGCAGGATCACACCCTTGACCTTGGGATCTTCAAACGCGGTGCGCAGGCTGCCGACAATATTGTCGGCACTGGCGGACTCCTTGTCGGCAATCACCCCACGCACTTCGATCAAGGCGGTGTAATTACTGCCACGGGTGGCGCTTTTCTCCATGTCCACCAGCGGGCTGAACAACACCAGCATGCCGAGCAGGTAGGTGAAGGTCAGCAGCTTGAAGAAAATCCCCCAACGCCGCGAACGACGCTGTTCCTGGACGCTGGCCAGGAGAGTCTTCTCCAGCAGCTTCCAGCTCTTGTCGTCACCACTCTGGGCCTTTTCAGGCGCTTTCCACTCATCACTCATGCCATTAACCCCAGCAAAGACTTATTGGGCCCGGCCGAGCCAGGCCTGCAATTCGGAAAAATGATCGATCGTCAGCCGCGGCTCGTATTGCTGCAAGGCCTCGGCAGCCTGGGCGCCATAGCTGACCGCGACACTGTCCATGCCAGCATTGCGCGCCATCATCAGGTCGAAGGAAGCATCGCCCACCATCAGCGCCTGGCGCGGCGAGACGCCGCAATGGGCCAGGATCTGCTCGAGCATCAGCGGGTGCGGCTTGCTGGCGGTTTCATCGGCAGCACGGGTGATGTCGAAATAATCTTCCCAACCGTGGGCCTTGAGCACACGATCCAGGCCGCGCCGGGCCTTGCCGGTGGCGACGGCCAGTTGGTAGCCCTCGGCACGGAACGCCGCCAGGGACTGCACCACACCCTCAAACAGCGGCGAAGGCTCGGCCTCCAGCGCAATGTAGTGATCGGCGTAATGCTCGCGGAACGCGATCAGCTCAGGGTCGCTGATCTCGGGGTACAAGGTGCGGATCGCCTCGGGCAGGCCCAGGCCAATGATGCCCTTGACTGCGTGATCCGTGCACAGCGCATAACCCGAGCGGGTCGACGCGGCGTGCATCGACTCGACGATCCGGCCAATCGAGTTGGCCAGGGTGCCGTCCCAATCAAAAATCAGCAGCTTGTAATCAAGGTGCGACACTCAAACGCTCCACGGTCTTGGCCCACATCTCATCGACCGGGGCCTGCAACTTCAATTCGCCGCCATCAGGCAGCGGCACAGTGAGCATGTAGGCGTGCAGGAACAGGCGCTTGCCGCCCAGGTCACGGATCTCCTTGGAGAAGTCCTCGTCACCGTATTTGGTGTCACCGGCAATGCAGTGCCCGGCGTGTAGGGTGTGCACACGAATCTGGTGGGTGCGCCCGGTCACCGGCTTGGCCTCGACCATCGTGGCGAAGTCGCCGAAGCGGCGCAGCACCTTGAACAGGGTCAGGGCTTCTTTGCCCTCCTCGTCCACTTCGACCATACGTTCGCCGGAGCGCAGGTTGCTCTTCTGCAAGGGCGCACGCACGCTCTTGATCGAGCTGGCCCAGTTGCCACGCACCAGCGCCATGTAGCGCTTGTCCACGCCATCGCCACGCAGGGCGGTGTGCAGGTGGCGCAACATGCTGCGCTTCTTGGCGATCATCAGCAGGCCGGACGTGTCACGGTCCAGGCGATGGACCAATTCCAGCTCCTTGGCATCCGGGCGCAACTGACGGAAGGCTTCGATCACGCCGAACGTCAGGCCGCTGCCACCGTGCACGGCAATACCGCAGGGCTTGTTGATTACGATCAGCTTGTTGTCTTCGAAGACAATCGAGGCTTCCAGGCGCTGCAACAAGCCCTGGGCCAAGGGCACAGGCTCGTCACGTTCGGGCACGCGCACCGGCGGCACGCGGACGATATCGCCCGCCTGCAGCTTGTACTCGGGCTTGATCCGGCCCTTGTTCACCCGCACTTCACCTTTGCGCAAGATGCGGTAAATCAAGGTCTTGGGCACGCCTTTGAGCCTGGCCAGGAGAAAATTGTCGATGCGTTGGCCGGCATATTCCGGCGAGACCTCAAGCAGCTGGACGCTGGGGGTCTGGGGGGCGGTAGTCGTCATGCCGGCGATGATAACAATTTTTTATGGAATTGAAGCACTTAATCATTGCTGCTATAGTCGCGAACGCCGCCAAAAGCGGCCTGGCCAGAGGACATGCGGCATACAGCCGGCCCTGACCATCGCAATTCATCAGGACGCGAGGCCGTCCTACGGGGCTTTCGCCACCTTGGAAGGCTCAGGATTGTAACGAGCGCAGGTGACATGAGGCCTGAAGCGAGTGCAGAAAGCAGAGTGAATACTCGCGTTTTGCGCCGATATTTACGGCCAGTTCACAAAGTGCAGTCAGTCTTGAGCCAGACCATGGCGAATGCTTCGGAAACAACGCCTGTTAAGAGCTGAGTGAGAGCGCAGTCGCCCACACCCAGTCTTGTTTAGCCATGAGCGTGTGCTCCCCATTGGAGCACACGGTAAATGCCAACCCGCTGCGGATTCTGCGCGCGGCAGCACCCGAATTATCAGGGATACGTGTAGGGTGGAGATGCACAACCGTCGGACCGTGTAGCACTAGGCTTATATTTAGACGCTTCATCTCGTCCACAGTCGCCGGTTGATTCCTCCTCCTGACCTTAGCTTTTGTTGAAGTGGTGCCTTTGTCACCACCGCTAACAAGCAGGACGCGTCCGTCGCGATACCGGCCCAATTGGCCTGTATTTGCTGGACACTGGAGTGGCCAACCACTCTTGACGCACCTGACACCGACCGTGAGAAGTCGTGTGTGCCGAACGCCGTTTCCGGCAGCCCGGAAACCGACGGTACAACATGAAAAGAATGCTGATTAACGCAACTCAACCCGAAGAGTTGCGTGTTGCACTGGTAGATGGCCAGCGCCTCTACGACCTGGACATCGAATCCGGTGCACGCGAGCAGAAAAAAGCCAATATCTATAAAGGCAAGATCACTCGCATCGAACCAAGCCTTGAGGCTGCCTTTGTCGATTTCGGCTCCGAGCGCCACGGCTTCCTGCCCCTCAAAGAAATCTCCCGCGAATACTTCAAGAAAGCGCCTGAAGGCCGCGTGAACATCAAGGACGTCCTGAGCGAAGGCCAGGAAGTCATCGTCCAGGTCGAAAAAGAAGAGCGTGGCAACAAGGGCGCAGCCCTGACCACCTTCATCAGCCTGGCTGGCCGTTACCTGGTCCTGATGCCAAACAACCCGCGTGCCGGCGGCATTTCCCGCCGCATCGAAGGCGAAGAACGCAACGAACTGCGTGAAGCGCTCAACGGCCTGATCGCACCGGCCGACATGGGCCTGATCGTGCGCACTGCCGGCCTGGGCCGCAGCAGCGAAGAAATGCAGTGGGACCTCGACTACCTGCTGCAACTGTGGACCGCCATCAAGGAAGCGTCCCTGGATCGTTCCGCGCCATTCCTGATCTACCAGGAAAGCAACGTCATCATCCGCGCCATCCGCGATTACCTGCGCCAGGACATCGGCGAAGTGCTGATCGACAGCGTTGAAGCCCAGGACGAAGCCCTGACCTTCATCCGCCAGGTGATGCCGCAGTACGCCAGCAAGATCAAGCTGTACGAAGACAGCGTGCCGCTGTTCAACCGTTTCCAGATCGAAAGCCAGATCGAGACCGCCTTCCAGCGCGTCGTCGAACTGCCTTCCGGCGGCTCCATCGTGATCGACCCGACCGAAGCCCTGGTGTCCATCGACATCAACTCGGCGCGCGCCACGAAAGGCAGCGACATCGAAGAAACCGCCCTGCAGACCAACCTGGAAGCGGCTGAAGAAATCGCCCGCCAGTTGCGCCTGCGTGATATCGGCGGCCTGATCGTGATCGACTTCATCGACATGACCCCAGCCAAGAACCAGCGCGCCGTGGAAGAAAAAGTCCGCGAATGCCTGGAAGCCGACCGTGCCCGCGTACAAGTTGGCCGTATCTCGCGCTTCGGCCTGCTGGAAATGTCCCGTCAGCGCCTGCGTCCATCCCTGGGCGAAAGCAGCGGCATCGTCTGCCCGCGTTGCAACGGCACCGGCATCATCCGTGACGTTGAATCGCTGTCCCTGGCGATCCTGCGCCTGATCGAAGAAGAAGCCCTGAAAGACCGCACCGCCGAAGTCCGCGCGCAAGTGCCGATCCCGGTTGCAGCCTTCCTGCTCAACGAAAAACGCAACTCGATCACCAAGATCGAACTGCGCACCCGTGCCCGTATCGTCATCCTGCCGAACGATCACCTCGAGACGCCGCACTTCGAAGTGCAGCGCCTGCGCGACGACAGCCCGGAAGCCCACAGCGGCCAGTCCAGCTACGAAATCGCCGCTGCCGCTGCCGAAGTGGAAGAAGTCCAGCCAGCCGCCGCGACCCGCACTCTGGTTCGCCAGGAAGCCGCGGTCAAGACTGCCCCAGCCCGCGCCAACGCACCGGTTCCGACCGAAGTTGCCGCCCCGGTTGCCGCTCCGGCCGCCCTGCCTGAGCCAAGCCTGTTCAAAGGCCTGGTGAAGTCGCTGGTCAGCCTGTTCGCCACCAAGGAAGAGCCTGCTGCACCGGTGGTGGTTGAAAAACCCGCCGCCGAGCGCCCAGCGCGCAACGAAGAACGTCGCAACGGCCGTCAACAGAGCCGTAACCGCAACGGTCGTCGTGACGAAGAACGCAAGCCGCGCGAAGAGCGTGCGCCACGTGAAGAACGCGCACCGCGTGAAGAACGTGCCCCACGCGAAGCCCGTGAAGAAACCCCGGCCGTAGCCCGCGAAGAACGTGCACCGCGTGAAGAGCGCGCACCACGTACGCCACGTGCCCCGCGTGAAGATCGCAAGCCACGTGGCGAGCGTGAAGAGCGTGTACGTGAACTGCGCGAGCCGTTGGACGCAGCACCGGCTGTTGCCGCTGCAGGCGCCGCCGCTGTCGCTGAAGAGCGCCCGGCTCGCCAGCCACGCGAAGAGCGCGCACCACGTGAAGAACGTGCTCCACGCCCACCGCGTGAAGAGCGTCAGCCGCGTGCCGAGCAAGCCGCTGCCAGCGAAGACGAAGAAGTGCTGACCGCTGAAGAGCAGTCGCAGGAAGACGGTCAGGACGGCGCCGAAGGCGATCGCCCACGCCGCCGCTCCCGTGGCCAGCGTCGCCGCAGCAACCGTCGTGAGCGTCAGCGTGATGCCAACGGCAACGTGATCGAAGGTTCGGAAGAAGCCGGCGAGAACGCCGAAGCGGCTACCGGCGAAGCCACTGGCAGCGAACTGGCTGCCGGCCTGGCCGTAACCGCCGCCGTTGCCAGCTCGGTCATCAGCGCGCCTGCTGAAGCCCAGGCCCACGAGCAAGCTGAACGTGCTACCGCTGCCGTCGAAGAAACCGCTGCCGTTGAAGCGCCAGTCGCCGAAACCCCAGTGGTAGAAGCGCCGGTTGTTGAAGCGCCAGTCGTGGAAGCCATCACGCCAATCGAAGCACCGGTTGTTGCCGAAGTGGAAGTCGCACCGGTACAGGAAACCCTGCCAGAAGTTGAAGTGGCTGCGGTTGAACCAACCCCAGTGGTTGAGCCTGAGCCAGTGGCTGAAGCCCCGGTTGTCGAAGCGGCCCCAGAAGTGCGCGAAGTTCGTGAAGAACAGACCGCCTTCCAGTGGACTGCCGAACCCGCCGCTCCGGTTGAAGCGCCAGCGCCTGCCCCAGTGGTAGAAGAAGCGCCGGCTCCGGTGGCCGAAGAAGTCGTGGTTGCAGAACCTGCACCCGTGGCTGAACCTGCACCGGTAGTCGAGCCTGCGCCAGTGGTTGAAGTGGCAGTGGTTGCCGAGGTCGCCGCCGTGGTGGTCGAAGCCGCTCCGGCCAGCGCCCTGACCGAAAACGGCCGTGCGCCGAACGACCCACGTGAAGTGCGTCGTCGTCGCAAGGAAGCTGAAGCCGCGGCAGCCGCCGCTGCACAGGAAGCAGAACACGAGACCAAACCTCTCGTCTGATTCCAGCAGCGACTAAAAAGCCCCGCCTGAGAGATCAGGCGGGGCTTTTTTATGCGCCCTGAAGGACACCAGAGATCCAATGTGGGAGCTGGCTTGCCTGCGATAGCGGTGGGTCAGCTTGCTCATCTGTCACTGATACACCGC
>NZ_JANLGL010000263.1:0-6765 GCF_024655625.1 Pseudomonas sp. 18.1.10 | reverse complement strand
GGGGTGTATCAGTTGATACATTCGCTGGCTGACACACCGTCTTCGCGAGCAAGCCCGCTCCCACACAAGCTCGCTCCTACAGGTCCTACGGGTTATTTACCCGATTTGATCTTGGTCCAGCTGCGCGTCATCAAGCGTTGAGTTGCCGCTGGCAAATCAGCAATGGCGTACAACTTGGCTTGCACGTCCGCAGGCGGGTAGATGCCTGGGTCGCTGGTGATTTCTTTATCCACCAGTGCAGTGGCTTTTTCGTTGCCGTTCGGGAAACGTACCGAGTCGGTGATCGCAGCCATCACTTGCGGCTTGAGCAGGTAGTTCATGAACGCGTAGGCGCCGGTGACGTTTTCGGCATCTTTAGGGATGGCGACCATGTCGAAGAAGCTGCCAGCGCCTTCTTTAGGAATGTCGTAGGCAACCTTGACCTTGCCACCGGCTTCGGCAGCACGGGACTTGGCTTGCTGGATGTCACCCGAGTAGCCCACCGCCACGCAGATGTTGCCGTTGGCCAGGTCGGAGATGTACTTGGAGGAGTGGAAGTAGCCGATCGATGGGCGGATCTTGAGGAACAGTTCCTCGGCTTTCTTCAGGTCGTCCGGCTTCTGGCTGTCGGTCGGCAGACCGAGGTAATGCAGGGCGATTGGCAACATTTCGGTTGGCGAATCGAGGAAGCTCACGCCGCAGCTTTTCAGCTTGGCGATGTTCTCAGGCTTGAGCAGCACGTCCCACGAGTCGATCTTGTCCACGCCCAGCGCGGCCTTGACCTTCTCCGGGTTGTAGCCGATGCCGATCGAACCCCACATGTACGGGAAGGCGTGCTTGTTGTCCGGGTCGCTGACCGACACGGCTTTGAGCAGGGACTTGTTCAGGTTGTCGTAGTTGGACAGCTTGGACTTATCGAGCTCCTGGTAGACACCGGCCTTGATCTGCTTGGCGAGGAAGTTGTTCGACGGCACGACGATGTCGTAGCCGGACTTGCCTGCCAGCAACTTGGCTTCCAGGGTTTCGTTGCTGTCGAAAACGTCGTACACCACTTTGATGCCCGACTCTTTTTCAAAGTTGGCAATGGTGTCCGGTGCAATGTAGTCGGACCAGTTATAGACGTGCAGTACTTTATCGTCGGCCTGGGCCGCGCCCGCCATTGCGCCCATCAGGGACAAGGCGAGGAGGGTCTTGCCAGCGTTCTTCAAACCTAATGCCTTCATTTGGTGATGCTCCAATTTTTCTTTTTTGGGCCACATTCTTACTAAGTCCTGCGGCCCGTCTAAAGGGCAACAAAACAGGGCGACAGTCTGGCAAGTTCAGGGGCCGGCTTTCAACCAAAGCCCCTACATTTATAACCGCCCGGAAGCAGCGCCTCCTGAGCCTAGCACTTAGCCCTGCAATGCCGCCAAAGTCAGGTCCAGGCACTGGCGAGCCTTGGTGACCAACTCGTCGATTTCCGCCTGGCTGATGACCAGCGGTGGCGAAATAATCATGGTGTCGCCCACGGCACGCATAATCAGGCCATTTTCGAAGCAGAACGTGCGGCAGATCATGCCAGCGCCACGGCCTTCGTAGCGCTTGCGCGTGGCCTTGTCCTGCACCAGCTCGATTGCGCCCAACATGCCCACACCGCGAACTTCCCCCACCAACGGGTGATCCGCCAGTTCCCTCAGACGTTTCTGCAAATACGGTGCCGTTTCGTCGTGCACGCGGCTGACGATTTTTTCATCGCGCATGATGCGGATGTTTTCCAGGGCCACCGCCGCTGCGACCGGGTGGCCGGAGTAGGTGAAACCGTGGTTGAAATCACCCCCTTCGTTGAGCACGGCCACCACTTCATCGCGCACGATCAGGCCGCCCATGGGGATGTAGCCCGAGGTCAGGCCCTTGGCGATGGTCATCATGTGGGGCTTGAGGTCGTAGAAATCGCTACCGAACCACTCACCGGTACGGCCGAAACCGCAGATCACTTCGTCCGCCACAAACAGGATGTCGTACTTGGCGAGGATTTCCTTGATGCGCGGCCAGTAGGTGGCGGGGGGCACGATCACGCCACCGGCGCCCTGGATCGGCTCGGCAATAAAGGCACCGACGTTGTCCACGCCCAGCTCCAGAATCTTCTCTTCCAACTGGTTGGCGGCCCACACGCCGAATTCTTCCGGGCTCATGTCGCCGCCTTCGCCAAACCAGTACGGCTGGGCGATGTGGCTGATGCCCGGGATCGGCAAGTCGCCTTGTTCGTGCATATAGGTCATGCCGCCCAGGCTGGCGCCGGCCACGGTGCTGCCGTGGTAGCCATTCTTGCGGCTGATGATGGTTTTCTTGTTCGGCTGGCCTTTGATCGCCCAGTAGTGGCGGACCATGCGCAACATGGTGTCGTTGCCTTCGGAGCCGGAACCGGTGAAGAACACGTGGTTCATGCCGGCAGGCGCGATGTCGGAAATGGCCTTGGCCAGTTCCAGCACCGGCGGGTGAGCGGTCTGGAAAAACAGGTTGTAGTACGGCAGTTCTTTCATCTGCTTGGCGGCGGCGTCAGCCAGTTCATCGCGACCGTAACCGATCGCCACGCACCACAGGCCGGCCATGCCGTCGAGGATCTTGTTGCCTTCGCTGTCCCACAGGTAGACGCCGTGGGCTTTGGTGATGATGCGCGGGCCTTTCTCTTTCAATTGCTTGAAGTCGCTGAACGGCGCCAGGTGGTGCTCACTGCTCAAGGCTTGCCATTCACGGGTTTGCGGGTTGTTGCTGGACATACCAATCTCCTAGACTTTTCAGTGAAGGGCACGCCGTTTAAAGGGCGCGCCCGGCGCATCAGACGGCGAAGAGCAGGAATTCCCGCTCCCACGAACTGATGACGCGCTTGAAGTTTTCATGCTCGGCCCGCTTGACCGCGACGTAGCCTGTGATGAATTTCTGACCCAGGTATTTCCCGATGGTCTTGCTGTTTTCCATGCGTTCCAGGGCGTCTTCGATGGTCAACGGCAGGCGCAGGTTGCGTCGCTCGTAACCACGGCCGACGACCGGCGCGCTCGGGTTATGGCCTTCGACCATGCCGATGTAGCCGCACAGCAAACTGGCGGCAATCGCCAGGTACGGGTTGGCGTCGGCGCCCGGCAGGCGGTTTTCCACACGGCGGTTCTGCGGGCCGGCATCCGGTACGCGCAGGCCGACGGTGCGGTTTTCTTCGCCCCATTCCACGTTGACCGGCGCCGAGGTGTCGGGCAGGAAGCGGCGGAACGAGTTCACGTTGGGGGCGAACAGCGGCAGCAATTCCGGGATGAATTTCTGCAGGCCGCCAATGTGGTTGAGGAACAGTTGGCTCATGGTCCCGTCTTCATTGGAGAAGACGTTCTTGCCGGTGGCGATGTCGATGATGCTCTGGTGCAGGTGCATCGCGCTGCCGGGCTCGCCGGTCATCGGCTTGGCCATGAAGGTGGCCGCCACGTTGTGCTTGAGCGCGGCTTCACGCATGGTGCGCTTGAACACCAGGATCTGGTCGGCCAGGGACAACGCGTCGCCGTGACGGAAGTTGATTTCCATCTGCGCGGTGCCGTCCTCGTGGATCAGGGTGTCGAGGTCCAGCTCCTGCAATTCGCACCAGTCGTAGACGTCTTCGAACAACGGGTCGAATTCGTTCGCGGCTTCTATAGAGAAGGACTGGCGACCGGTCTCCGGGCGCCCGGAACGGCCGATTGGCGGTTGCAGCGGGAAGTCCGGGTCTTCGCAGCGTTTGGTCAGGTAGAACTCCATCTCCGGCGCCACGATGGGCTGCCAGCCTTTGTCGGCGTAGAGCTGCAGGACTTTCTTGAGCACGTTGCGCGGCGACAGCTCGATGGGGTTGCCTTGCTTGTCGTAGGTGTCGTGGATCACCTGGGCGGTCGGCTCGATGGCCCACGGCACCAGGTACACCGCGTTCTGGTCGGGGCGGCAGATCATGTCGATGTCGGCCGGGTCGAGCAATTCGTAATAGATGTCGTCTTCGACATAGTCGCCGGTCACGGTCTGCAACAGAACGCTCTCGGGCAGGCGCATGCCTTTTTCGGCGATGAACTTGTTGGTCGGCGAGATCTTGCCCCGGGTGATGCCCGTGAGGTCGCCAATCATGCATTCGACTTCTGTGATCTTGTGGTCTTTCAACCAATCGGTGAGCTGGTCGAGGTTGTTACTCATAAATGCCTCTGGGCTGGGTTTCCTGACATCCATTAAAGGTCAGGCGTTGGTTGACGCAGCATCCGCGTCGCGTTGCATCGCCCGCTTTCGACAGGCGGTGCCAAATGCCTGGAAGATCGCGAGATAGTGCGGGTTAGAGCTTACCTGCCATTCGGGGTGCCATTGCACTCCTAAAGCAAAAGCCTTGCCCGCTGTTACAGAAAAAGCTTCGATCAGGCCATCCGGCGCGGTGGCTTCGACCTGCAAACCGGGCGCCAGGCGGTCAACGCCCTGGCTGTGGATCGAGTTGACCTGAATCGTTTCGGGCAAGCCCAGGCTGGCCAATACACCGTTCGGCGCAATCGCCACGGCGTGCGCCGGGCCGTACTGGACGGCCAGCGGCTGGGTGTCGTCTTCGCGGTGGTCCATCATGCCCGGCACTTCATGAACCTTCTGGTGCAGGCTGCCGCCAAAGGCCACGTTCATCTCCTGGAAACCCCGGCAGATGCCCAGCACCGGCACGCCCGCCGCAATCGCGGCACGCAGCAGCGGCAGCGTGGTCTGGTCCCGTGCAGAATCATGAGCAGTCCCGGGCGCGCTGGCCGGACCGTCGTAGTGAAAGGGTTCGATATTGGAGGGAGAGCCGGTAAATAGAATGCCGTCCAGACCGTCAAGAATATTGGCCGGTTCGAGCAAATCCCCGAGGGACGGAATAATCAATGGCAAGCCCTTGGCAGCGGTGGCCACTGCACGGACGTATTTGTCGCCACTGATGTGATAAGCATGCAGACCGACCTGTTTGGAGCAGGCGGTGACGCCGATTAACGGCAGGCGAGACATGAAGCACCCCGGTATTATTGCTGTTATGGGTTTGAATCGAGCTTAGCCTTGTTCATTTTTTTACACAACACCCCCGTAAAAAATCCTACACGGCCCGCTCAAGCCCGCGAGTCCTACTCGCTTCAAACCGATAAAACCGCCCCAAAACGCCGCAAAAAAGCCCTCGCGGCGCTTTTTTAGGGCAAAAAAGGCCTCGCTTGACTTCGGCATGCCGTTCGGGTTGACTGAAACCAGAAAAGATCAATGATTGATATTTTTAACAACAAAGGTGTTGCATCATGTCGGTACCCCCGCGTGCCGTTCAGCTTAACGAAGCGAACGCGTTCCTTAAGGATCATCCTGAGGTTCTGTACGTAGACCTTCTAATTGCGGATATGAATGGTGTGGTGCGCGGCAAGCGCATCGAACGCACCAGCCTCCACAAGGTTTACGAGAAGGGCATTAACCTGCCTGCCTCTTTATTTGCCCTGGATATCAACGGCTCGACGGTGGAAAGCACCGGCCTGGGTCTGGACATCGGTGATGCTGACCGAATCTGTTATCCGATCCCTGACACCCTGTGCAATGAACCCTGGCAAAAGCGCCCCACCGCGCAACTGCTGATGACCATGCACGAACTTGAAGGTGAACCTTTCTTCGCCGATCCGCGCGAAGTGCTCCGCCAAGTTGTAAGCAAATTTGACGACCTCGGTCTGACCATCTGCGCCGCCTTCGAGCTTGAGTTCTACCTGATCGACCAGGAGAACGTGAACGGCCGCCCACAACCGCCCCGCTCGCCGATCTCCGGCAAACGCCCGCACTCGACACAGGTCTACCTGATCGACGACCTCGACGAATACGTCGATTGCCTCCAGGACATCCTGGAAGGTGCCAAGGAGCAAGGCATCCCGGCCGACGCCATCGTCAAGGAAAGTGCCCCGGCGCAGTTCGAAGTGAACCTGCACCACGTCGCCGACCCGATCAAGGCCTGCGACTACGCGGTACTGCTCAAGCGTCTTATCAAGAACATCGCCTACGACCATGAGATGGACACCACCTTCATGGCCAAGCCTTACCCAGGCCAGGCAGGCAACGGTTTACACGTACACATCTCCATTCTGGACAAGGACGGCAAGAATATCTTTGCCAGCGAGGATCCCGAGCAGAACGCCGCATTGCGCCACGCAATCGGCGGTGTGCTGGAGACCCTGCCCGCCCAAATGGCGTTCCTGTGCCCCAACGTCAACTCCTACCGTCGTTTCGGCGCACAGTTCTACGTGCCGAACTCGCCGTGCTGGGGCCTGGACAACCGCACCGTGGCGATTCGCGTACCGACCGGCTCGTCCGACGCCGTACGTATCGAACACCGTGTCGCCGGCGCCGACGCCAACCCTTACCTGCTGATGGCTTCGGTCCTGGCAGGCGTGCACCACGGCCTGACCAACCAGATCGAGCCTGGCGCACCGGTGGAAGGCAACAGCTACGAGCAGAACGAACAGAGCCTGCCCAACAACCTGCGTGATGCCCTGCGCGAGTTGGATGACAGCGAGGTGATGGCCAAATACATCGATCCTAAATACATCGATATCTTCGTCGCCTGTAAGGAAAGTGAGCTGGAAGAGTTTGAACACTCCATCTCCGACCTTGAGTACAACTGGTACCTGCATACCGTCTAAACGGCGGCTGCATTAAAAGAACGCCGCAGGCTTTTGGTCTGGGGCGTTTTTTTATGGGTTTCTTCCAAGGGACCGAGGTGGCCTCTTCGCGAGCAAGCCCGCTCCCACATTTGACTGCATTCCAAAGTTGGAACTCGGT
>NZ_JANLGL010000262.1:0-6843 GCF_024655625.1 Pseudomonas sp. 18.1.10 | reverse complement strand
TACGCAAGCTGATACTCCGCATTCGCGAGCAAGCCCGCTCCCACACAAGCCCACTCCCACAGAAGACCAGTGGTGTTAGTTAAATTGCGGGCAAAAAAAAAGGGCGACCGAAGTCGCCCAAAATGCCTTGCGTGCTCATGTCATCCAGAAAGACTTATTTTTTCCGCTTATTCGCGTCTTTCCAGATAAAAAAACCAAACCCTACAAAAAACAGCACCATGAGGCTAACAGTCAGCACTCCGGCAAACACCACATTATCGAAAAACATGACCGGCCTCCTGCACTTGCCCTGTTGCGATAGGGCTAAGTTAATCGAGAAGGCGGATTGGAAAATTGACGGGGATCAATGTCGCCCACAACGGGGCGTAAAGAAGGGTAATAACTGACCTGCATCAACAGATGCAGGCTGTTTCAACGCTTTTTCGGTTTGTTCTTGGGTTTCTTCTTGGCCTTGCCCAATGGCATGGCCTGCTCGAAGGCCTGGCGTACTTCGTTCAGGCGCTTGTCGTTGAGGTCATGCACGCGCTTGGCACGTTCGGCGTTCAGGTCGATCAGCTTGTCGTCATCACTCATGGCTTGGCTTACGTTGTGGCGGGAATGCCTCAATAATGCGGCCTGCCCCGCCCGACGGCAAATCAGCGGGCGACAAAATGCAGGCCTTCGCCCAAAATCGGCCCTTCCCTCAGGCAACGGAGCGTATTCAAGTGGCACTGCACAAGGACCTTCCGCCCTTGCTGGCCCTGCGTGCCTTTGAGGCCGTGGCGCGGCACTTGAGTTTTATCAAGGCGGCGCGTGAATTGTCGGTGACCCAAAGCGCACTGAGCCATCAAGTGCAAAAACTTGAGCAGCACCTGGGCAAACCGCTGTTTATCCGACGCACCCGGGCGATTGATCTGACGGCCGACGGCCAACGCTACTACGACGAGATCCGCCCTGCCCTCGACGCCATCGCGGCCGCCACCCGCACCCAGCGCGCCGCGCCCAGCACCACGGTGTTGCGCATCGGCCTGCTGGCCTCCTTCGCCACCTTATGGCTGGCGCCGCGTTTGGCCGACTTCCTGAATCGCTACCCGCATATCCAGGTGGAGTTGTTACCGGCGATTCAACTGGCTGACGTCGCCGCCGCCGAAGTGGACCTGGCGATACGTTATGGCAAGGGCGACTGGCCCGACGTACAGGCCACACGCCTGATGGCGGAAGTGATCTCACCGGTGTGCAGCCCGGCGTTCAAGGCCGAGCGTGACAGCCCGCTATTGATGGCCACATCCCACCGGCCATTCGAATGGACCGATTGGTCCGCGCACTACCACGTCGATCTCGCCAGCCACCCCCGGGTGATGCTGCACGACTACAACATCGTGGTCGAAGCCGCCGTGGCCGGCCAGGGCATCGCCATGGGCCGCCACCGCTTGATCGAGCGTCGGCTCAAGGACGGCAGCCTGGTGCCAGCCTTCGACTGGCCGCCGTATCACAGTGACATCGGCTACTGGCTGATCGCCCCCCAAGGCCCCGCCAGCGCGGCGGCGGAATGTTTCAGCCAATGGCTGAAGGACGCTTGCCACGACGCGTGAGTTTTTTCGATGCGTCGGGTGAGATCTATCCGTTTGTCGCCGTCCGACCGGGCCGACATGCTCTAGCCTCTTTTACCCATGAGGATTGACCATGAGCGACTCCCTGCGCCAACGCGTGCAAGCCCTCGGCCTCACCCTGCCGACACCCAGCCAGCCGGCCGCCAACTACATCAACTATGTGACCAGCGCGAACCAGCTGTTCGTCTCCGGGCAGATTCCGCTGGTGGAAGGCCAACCGGCCTACACTGGGCGACTGGGCGAATCCCTCAGCGATGATGAAGGCACCCGGGCCGCCGAACTGGCAGCGCTGGGCCTGCTGGGGCAATTGAGCCATGCGCTGGGGGATGACCTGTCGCGTCTGGTGCGCACGGTGCGCCTGGGTGTGTTTATCGCCAGCAGCGGCGAATTCACGAACCAGAGCGCAGTCGCCAACGGTGCGTCGAACCTGCTGGTGAATGCCCTCGGCGACAAGGGTCGGCATGTGCGCACCGCCGTCGGGGTAGCCAGCCTGCCCGCCGGTGTCGCGGTGGAGGTTGACGGGATTTTCGAGCTGCAACCATGAGCCTGCTCGACACCCAGGCACTGCGCGACGCCACACCCGGCTGCCAATCCGGCATCGTGCATTTCAACCATGCCGGCGCCTCGCTGCCTAGCCAGGCCACCCTGGAGGCGATCATCGCGCAACTGCACCGCGAAGCCCGTGACGGCCCCATGGAGGCCGGCGAGCATGGCGCCCTGCTGCTGGAAAACGCCCGCCGCGCCGCCGCGCAATTGCTCAACGCACCCGCCTCGTCCATCGCCTTTACCAGCAGCGGCTCGGCGGCCTGGAACATGGCGTTCCAGGCGCTGGCCCCTTGGCAGCCGGGAGACCGCATCCTGGTGGGCCGCCATGAATGGGGCGGCAATTTGGCGAGCATGCAGCTTGCGGTGCAAGCCGGCGCCCGCGTGGAAGTCATCCCCTGCGATGCAACCGGCGCAGTGTGCCCGCTGGCGCTGGAGGCGATGATCGACGCCAATGTGAAGCTGATCGACCTCACCTGGCTACCGGCCAATGGTGGCCTGATAAACCCGGCCCAAGCCATCGGCGAGGTCGCCAGAAAACACGCTATCCCTTATTTCATCGACGCCGGCCAAGCCGTCGGCCAAGTGCCGGTGGATGTGCAGGCGCTGCACTGCGACGTGCTCAAATCCGCCGGCCGCAAGCATCTGCGCGGGCCGCGCGGTACCGCGTTGCTGTATGTGCGGCCGGCGTTCCTGGCGCAGTTGAACCCGGCCCAGCGCGATGTGTTTTCGGCGCCGTGGACGGCCGACGGGTTCGACCTGCGCAACGACGCCCGCCGCTTTGAAACCAGCGAAGTGTCCTACGCCTTATTGGCGGGATTGGGCAATGCGTTGCAGGAGATAAATCGCCTGGGCATCGAGCAGGTGTGGGAAACCATCAGGCAGACCAGCCAGCAGATTCGGCAAGCGCTGTATCAGGTCCCAGGCATTTGCCTGCATGACTTGGGCACCCGCCAATCGGGCCTGATCGCCTTCAACCTGGCCGGTTGGGACGCCTTTGAGCTCAAGCGGCGGCTGGGCTTGCAGCGCATCAATATCGGCGCCAACGGCGTGGCCTACACCCCGCTGGATATGCAGGCGCGTGGCCTGGCCAGTGTGGCGCGGATTTCCGTCAGCGCGCTCAATAACGCGGATGACAGCGAGCGGCTGCTGGCCGCCCTGGGGGAATTGCGCGGCTAGACTTCGACGTCCACCCACAAACCCTGGCGCGGCGCATCTTCAATCAGCGGTATCACCGGCACGGTATTGTCGGCGTTGAGCACATCCCCCGGGATCGCCAGGTGGTGCTCGGGGTCCTCATCAGCTTCACGCCGGCGTTTCTGCTGCTCTTGCTGGCGGCGCTGTTCTTCGCGCAGCAGCAGGGTCGATTGTTCGGCGTCGCGGTTTTTCAGGTCGATCGTGCTTTCATTGGAGCCCGGTTGTACTGGCACCACGGGCGGGATATCCGGCTTCTGGCGCACCGGATCGAGTTGTGACGTGACCGGCACAACGCTCACGGGCAGCATGGGTGGCAGCATAAGGTTTATTCTCCTGATCGTCAGGCTGTCGGCACGCCGCCATGCGACTTGAGCGCGCACTCGCCAAGCTGTGACCCAATCGACATTCCCAAGTGCCCGCCACCCGTCGATCCGACTTCCGCAGCACCACGCAAACGGAGTAGTTTTTGTCAGGAGTCCTTTGGCTGAGGGCCGTGTTCCGTTAAGATAGTCGGCTTTTTCACGGCGGGAGTCAGGCAGCATGGCGCAGCAGTATCAACCGGGGCAACGCTGGATTAGTGACAGCGAAGCAGAGCTGGGGTTAGGCACCGTTCTGGCACAGGACGGCCGCTTGTTGACCGTGCTCTATCCGGCCACTGGCGACACCCGCCAGTATGCGCTACGGAATGCGCCCCTCACCCGCGTGCGGTTCTCGCCGGGTGACAGCATCACCCATTTCGAAGGCTGGAAAATGACCGTACAGGAAGTCGACGACGTCGACGGCCTGCTGGTCTACCACGGCCTCAATGGGCAGAACGAGCAGGTCACCCTGCCGGAAACCCAACTGTCCAACTTCATCCAGTTCCGCCTGGCCAGCGACCGTCTGTTCGCCGGGCAAATCGACCCGCTGGCGTGGTTCTCGCTGCGCTACCACACCCTGGAACACACCAGCCGCCAGTTGCAGTCCGCCCTGTGGGGCCTGGGTGGCGTGCGTGCGCAACCAATTGCCCACCAATTGCACATTGCCCGTGAAGTCGCTGACCGTATCGCGCCACGGGTATTGCTGGCCGACGAAGTAGGCCTGGGCAAGACCATCGAAGCCGGCCTGGTGATCCATCGCCAACTGCTGTCGGGCCGCGCCAACCGCGTGCTGATCCTGGTCCCGGAAAACCTGCAGCACCAGTGGCTGGTGGAAATGCGCCGCCGCTTCAACCTGCAGGTTGCGCTGTTCGACGAAGAACGCTTTATCGAAAGCGATGCCGCCAACCCGTTCGAAGACACCCAGCTTGCCCTGGTGGCGCTGGAATGGCTGGTGGACGACGAGAAAGCCCAGGACGCACTGTTCGCCGCCGGCTGGGACTTGCTAGTGGTCGACGAAGCCCACCACCTGGTCTGGCACGAAGAGAAAGCCAGCCCGGAATACGCACTGGTCGAACAACTGGCCGAAGTGATCCCTGGCGTACTGCTGCTCACCGCCACCCCGGAACAACTGGGCCAGGACAGCCACTTCGCGCGCCTGCGCCTGTTGGACCCGAACCGCTTCCACGACCTGAAAGCCTTCCGCGCCGAGAGCGAAAACTATCGCCCGGTGGCCGAAGCCGTGCAGGAACTGATGGACAAGGGTCGCCTGTCGCCCAAAGCGCACAAAACCATCCAGGGTTTCCTCGGTGACGAAGGCGAAGCCCTGCTCACCGCCGTCAACGATGGCGACACCGAAGCCAGCGCACGCCTGGTGCGTGAGCTGCTCGACCGCCACGGCACCGGCCGCGTGCTGTTCCGCAACACCCGCGCCGCCGTGCAGGGTTTCCCGGAGCGCAAGCTGCACGCCTACCCGCTGGCCAACCCGGACGAATACCTCGAACTGCCGCTGGGCGAGCACGCCGAGCTGTACCCGGAAGTCAGCTTCCAGGCCCAACCGGACATTGAGGAAGAACACCGCTGGTGGCGCTTCGACCCGCGTGTCGAGTGGCTGATCGACCAGCTGAAAATGCTCAAGCGCACCAAGGTCCTGGTGATCTGCGCCCACGCCGAAACCGCCATGGACCTGGAAGACGCCCTGCGCGTGCGTTCCGGTATTCCGGCCACGGTGTTCCACGAGGGCATGAACATCCTCGAACGTGACCGTGCCGCCGCCTACTTCGCCGATGAAGAGTTCGGCGCCCAGGTGCTGATCTGCTCCGAGATCGGCAGTGAAGGCCGCAACTTCCAGTTCTCCCACCACCTGGTGCTGTTCGACCTGCCGTCCCACCCCGATCTGCTGGAACAGCGCATCGGTCGTCTGGACCGGATCGGCCAGAAACACGTGATCGAACTGCACGTGCCGTACCTGGAAACCAGCCCGCAAGAGCGCCTGTTCCAGTGGTACAACGAAGCGCTGAATGCCTTCCTCAACACCTGCCCGACCGGCAACGCCTTGCAGCACCAGTTCGGCCCACGCCTGCTGCCGCTGCTGGAAGCTGCCGACGATGGCGAGTGGCAAGCCCTGATCGACGAGGCCCGCACCGAACGCGAGCGCCTGGAGCAAGAGCTGCACACCGGTCGCGACCGCCTGCTGGAACTCAACTCCGGCGGCGCCGGTGAAGGTGATGCACTGGTCGAGGACATCCTCGAGCAAGACGATCAGTTCGCCCTGCCGATCTATATGGAAACCCTGTTCGACGCCTTTGGCATCGACAGCGAAGACCATTCGGAAAATGCCCTGATCCTCAAGCCGAGCGAAAAAATGCTCGACGCCAGCTTCCCCTTGGGCGACGACGAAGGTGTGACCATCACCTACGACCGCAACCAGGCACTGTCGCGCGAAGACATGCAGTTCATCACCTGGGAACACCCGATGGTGCAGGGCGGCATGGACCTGGTGCTGTCCGGCTCGATGGGCAACACCGCCGTGGCGCTGATCAAGAACAAGGCGCTCAAGCCGGGCACCGTGTTGCTGGAACTGCTCTACGTCAGCGAAGTGGTGGCACCGCGCGCCCTGCAACTGGGGCGTTACCTGCCGCCGGCGGCCCTGCGCTGCCTGCTGGATGCCAATGGCAACGACCTGTCGGGCCGTGTGTCGTTCGTGACCCTCAACGACCAGCTGGAAAGCGTGCCACGGGCCAGCGCCAACAAGTTCATCCAGGCCCAGCGCGACCAGCTGACGCCACGGATCAACGCCGGTGAAGAAAAAATCACCCCGCAACATGCCGAGCGCGTGGCCGAGGCCAAGCGTCGCCTGGCAGCGGACACCGACGAAGAACTGGCGCGGTTGACCGCGTTGCAGGCGGTGAACCCTACCGTACGCGACAGTGAGTTGGTGGCGTTGCGTAACCAGCGTGAGCAGGGGTTGGCGATGCTGGATAAGGCCGCGTTGCGACTGGAAGCGATTCGAGTGCTGGTCGCCGGCTAAACAAGAAGGCCCGCGCAATGCGGGCCTTTTTTATTTGCCTTTTGGGCCTCTTCGCGAGCAAGCCCGCTCCCACATTTGATTGCATTTCAACTGGAGAAACTCAGTCAAATGGTGTCTCTTTTTAACA
>NZ_JANLGL010000261.1:0-6857 GCF_024655625.1 Pseudomonas sp. 18.1.10 | reverse complement strand
CATTTGGAATGCATTCCCCTGTGGGAGCGGGCTTGCCCGCGATGAGGCCAGTAAAGCTGCACAAGAATTGAAGAAGGTATGAAGATGTCCCAGCCAACCAAAATCATCATCGCCAACACCCCCTTACGTTGGCAGGACGTGGTCGCCGTCGCCCGCCACGGCGCCGTGCTCGAACTCTCGGGCCAAGCCTGGGCGCGCATCGACAATGCCCAGGCCATCGTGCAGCGCATCGTCACCAGCGGCGAGCGCGCCTACGGCGTGAACACCGGCCTGGGCGCGCTGTGCAACGTGTCGCTCAAGGGCGAGCAACTCAGCCAGCTGTCGCGCAACACCCTTCTGAGCCACGCCTGTGGCGTCGGCCCGGTGCTCAGCGACGAACAGACCCGCGCGATCATCTGCGCCACGATCATCAACTACAGCCACGGCAAGTCCGGCCTGCACCCGCAGGTCGTCCACGCGTTGCTGGCGCTGCTCAACCACGGCATCACGCCGCAAGTGCCGTCCCAGGGTTCGGTGGGCTATTTGACCCACATGGCCCACGTCGGCGTGGCACTGCTGGGTGTGGGCAATGTGAGTTATCGCGGCCGGATTATTTCGGCCCAAGAAGCATTCAGCGCCGAAGGTTTACAGCCGGTGGTGCTCGGTGCCAAGGACGGCCTGTGCCTGGTCAACGGCACGCCGTGCATGACCGGCCTGAGCTGCCTGGCCCTGGCCGACGCGCACCACTTGCTGCAATGGGCCGACGTGATCGGCGCCATGAGCTTCGAGGCCCAGCGTGGCCAGATCGATGCGTTTGACGAAGAAATCATCGCCCTCAAGCCGCACCCGGGCATGCAGCACGTCGGTATCAACCTGCGCGCGCTGCTCGACGGCAGTGAAGTGATCGCCAGCAGCAAAGGCATCCGCACCCAGGACGCGTTGAGCATCCGCTCGATCCCGCAGATCCACGGCGCAGCGCGCGACCAGGTGGAGCACGCCACCCGCCAGATCGAGACCGAACTCAACAGCGCCACCGACAACCCGCTGCTGCTCGGCACGCCGGACAGCTACCGCGTGATGTCCCAGGCCAACCCGCACGGCCAGTCGGTTGCCCTGGCGGCAGACCTGCTCGCCATCGCCATGGCCGAGATCGGCTCGGTGGCCGAACGCCGCCTGGACCGCCTGATTAACCCACATGTCAGCGGCCTGCCGGCGTTCCTGGTGAGCAACCCCGGGGTCAACTCCGGAATGATGATCGTGCAGTACGTCGCCGCTTCCCTGTGTGGGCAAAACCGCCAACTGGCGCAACCGGCGGTGCTCGACAACTTCGTCACCTCGGGCTTGCAGGAAGATCACCTGAGCATGGGTACCAACGCCGCGCTCAAGCTGCACCAGGTGCTGGCCAACGTCACGCAGATCCTCGCCATCGAGTATTTGCTGGCGGCCCAGGCGTTCGAATTCCTGAAGGACCAGCGTTTCGGCGCCGGCACCGACCGCGCCTGGCGCTTGCTGCGCGAAGTCGTGCCCGCCTACGAACAAGATCGCTGGCTGGCGCCGGACATTGCCGCCGCTGCCCAGTTGCTCAAAGACACCGCGTTACCGAATGTGCACTGAAATTCAAAAGAACAATTCAAAAGGAGTAGGAATGTGACTGCGCTAAATCTGATTCCAGGCCAACTGAGCCTTGCCCAACTGCGGGCCATCTACCAGCAGCCGGTGACACTCAGCCTGGATGACAGCGCCACGGCGCAGATCGAAGCCAGTGTGGCGTGCGTGGAGCAGATTCTCGCCGAGAATCGCACCGCCTACGGCATCAACACCGGTTTCGGCCTGCTGGCCTCGACCCGCATTGCCAGCGAAGACCTGGAAAACCTCCAGCGTTCCCTGGTGCTGTCCCATGCCGCCGGCGTCGGTGAGCCCATCAGCGATGCGCTGGTGCGGCTGGTCATGGTGCTCAAGGTCAACAGCCTCAGCCGTGGCTTCTCCGGGATTCGTCGCCAGGTGATCGACGCGTTGATCGCGCTTATCAATGCCGAGGTGTACCCGCACATTCCGCTGAAAGGCTCGGTGGGTGCTTCCGGTGACTTGGCGCCGTTGGCGCACATGTCCCTGGTGCTGCTGGGCGAAGGCAAGGCGCGCTACAAGGGCGAATGGCTGGAAGCGACTGACGCGCTGAAAGTCGCCGGCCTCACGCCGTTGACCCTCGCCGCCAAAGAAGGCCTGGCGCTGCTCAACGGCACCCAGGTCTCCACCGCCTACGCCTTGCGTGGCCTGTTTGAAGGTGAAGACCTGTTCGCCGGGGCCCTGGCGTGTGGCGCGCTCACTGTGGAAGCAGTGCTCGGTTCGCGCTCGCCATTCGACGCGCGTATTCACGCCGCGCGCGGCCAGCGTGGGCAGATCGACGCCGCCACGGCCTATCGCGACCTGCTTGGCGAAAGCAGCCAGGTGTCGCAGTCGCACCAGAACTGCGACAAGGTCCAGGACCCGTACTCCCTGCGCTGCCAGCCGCAAGTCATGGGCGCCTGCCTGACCCAGTTCCGCCAGGCCGCTGAAGTGCTGGTGGTCGAAGCCAACGCCGTGTCGGATAACCCGCTGGTATTTGCCGCCGAAGGCGACGTGATCTCCGGCGGTAACTTCCACGCCGAACCGGTGGCCATGGCCGCTGACAACATGGCCCTGGCCATCGCCGAAATCGGCTCCCTCAGCGAGCGCCGTATCTCGTTGATGATGGACAAGCACATGTCCCAACTGCCGCCGTTTTTGGTGGGCAATGGCGGGGTCAACTCCGGCTTCATGATCGCCCAGGTCACCGCTGCTGCGCTCGCCAGCGAGAACAAGGCACTGGCCCACCCGCACAGCGTGGACAGCCTGCCAACTTCCGCCAACCAGGAAGACCATGTGTCGATGGCCCCGGCGGCAGGCAAGCGCCTGTGGGAAATGGCCGAGAACACCCGAGGCGTGTTGGCGGTGGAGTGGCTGGCGGCCTGCCAGGGCCTGGACCTGCGCGAAGGCCTGAAAACCTCGCCGAAGCTGGAAAAGTCCCGCGCGATCCTGCGCGACAAAGTGGCGTTCTATGAGAAGGACCGTTTCTTCGCCCCGGACATCAACGCCGCCAGCGAACTGCTCGCCAGCCGCTGTCTGAATGAGCTGGTGCCGGCGAAGTTGTTGCCAAGCCTCTAAGGCGCAACACCGAACGGTTTCAATGTGGGAGCTGGCTTGCCTGCGATAGCGGTCTGTCAGTTAAAAAAATTGCGACTGATACACCGTCATCGCAGGCAAGCCAGCTCCCACAATTGAGCGTTCGCAGCTCAAAATTTTCTCAGGATAAAAATAATTAGGGACGAGAAATGCACCAGCAAGAACAAGGTTTGAAACGCGGGCTAAGCGCCCGCCATATTCGCTTCATGGCACTGGGGTCGGCGATCGGCACCGGGCTTTTCTACGGCTCCGCCTCGGCCATCCAGATGGCCGGCCCGGCCGTGCTGCTGGCCTACCTGATCGGCGGCGCCGCGGTGTTCATGGTGATGCGCGCCCTGGGCGAGATGGCCGTGCACAACCCGGTGTCCGGCTCGTTCGGCCAGTACGCCAGCACCTACCTAGGCCCCATGGCCGGTTTTATCCTCGGCTGGACCTACGCGTTTGAAATGATCATCGTCTGCCTCGCCGACGTCACCGCCTTTGGCATCTACATGGGCTTCTGGTTTCCCGACGTCGCGCGTTGGGTCTGGGTGCTGGGCATCGTGTTTTTGATCGGCGGCCTGAACCTGTGCAACGTCAAAGTGTTTGGCGAAATGGAGTTCTGGCTGTCGCTGCTCAAGGTCGGCGCCATCGTCGCGATGATCCTCGGCGGCTTCGGCATCATGCTGTTTGGTATCCACACCGCCGGTGAAACCCAGGCCAGCGGCCTCAGCAACCTGTGGGCCCACGGCGGCTTCATGCCGAACGGTATCGGTGGCCTGATCGCCTCGTTTGCCGTGGTGATGTTTGCCTTCGGTGGCATCGAGATCATCGGCATCACCGCCGGTGAAGCCAAAGACCCGCAACGCGTGATCCCCAAGGCGATCAACGCCGTGCCGCTGCGCATCCTGCTGTTCTACGTGCTCACCCTGTTTGTGCTGATGGCCATCTACCCATGGCCGCAGATCGGCAGCCAGGGCAGCCCGTTCGTGCAGATCTTCAGCAACCTAGGCATCGGCTCGGCAGCAACCATCCTCAATATCGTGGTGATCTCGGCGGCCGTCTCGGCGATCAACAGCGACATCTTCGGCGCCGGCCGCATGATGTACGGCCTGGCCCAGCAAGGACAGGCGCCCAAAGGCTTTGCGCAACTGTCCAAGCAGGGCGTGCCGTGGATGACCGTGGTGGTGATGGCCGCCGCGTTGCTGGGCGGCGTGGTGCTCAACTACCTGATCCCGGAAAACGTGTTCCTGCTGATCGCCTCGATTGCCACTTTCGCCACCGTGTGGGTGTGGCTGATGATCCTGTTTACCCAGGTCGCCATGCGCCGCTCGATGACCCGCGAGCAGGTGGCCGAACTGAAATTCCCGGTACCGTTCTGGCCCTATGCGCCAGCGGCGGCCATCGTGTTCATGCTGTTTGTGTTTGGTGTGCTGGGTTATTTCCCGGACACCCAGGCCGCCTTGCTGGTCGGCGCCGTGTGGATCGTGTTGCTGGTGCTGGCCTACCTGCTGTGGGTCAAGCCCGCTGCCGGGCAAGCGGCCAAGGTCCATTACGACCCGGCTTTGTCTCATCGTTAATTTAGGGAGGCGTTGATGAAAACGCTTTGGCAACACTGCCACGTCGCAACCATGGCGGGCGGCAAATACTCGATCATCGAGGATGCTGCCCTGGTCACCGCAGGTCAGCTCATCGAGTGGATCGGCCCCTTGGCTGAACTGCCCCAGGCTGACTATGCGCAGGTTCACGACCTGCAAGGCGCGTGGGTCACCCCCGGGCTGATCGACTGCCACACCCACACGGTGTTCGGTGGCAATCGCAGTGGCGAATTCGAGCAGCGCCTCGAAGGCGTGAGTTATGCCGAGATCGCGGCCAAGGGCGGCGGCATTGCCAGTACCGTGCGCGCTACCCGCGCGGCGAGCGAAGATGAGCTGTTCGACAGCGCCCACAAGCGCCTGCGCAGTTTGCTGCGTGACGGCGTGACCACGGTGGAGATCAAGTCGGGTTATGGCCTGGACCTGGCCAACGAACGCAAGATGCTGCGGGTCGCCCGTCGCCTTGGCGAGGCGCTGCCGGTCAGCGTGCGTGCCACGTGCCTGGCTGCCCATGCCTTGCCGCCGGAGTACAAGGACCGCGCCGACGATTACATCGAACACATCTGCAGCGAGATGCTGCCAGCCCTTGCGGCAGAAGGGCTGGTGGATGCAGTGGACGCGTTCTGTGAGTACCTGGCGTTTTCCACCGAACAGGTCGAGCGTGTATTCAAGGTCGCCCAGCAATTGGGCCTGCCGGTGAAACTGCACGCCGAGCAACTTTCGTCGCTGCACGGCTCCAGCCTCGCGGCGCGTTATCACGCGTTGTCGGCGGACCACCTGGAGTTCATGACTGAAGCAGACGCCATCGCCATGGCCGCGTCCGGCACCGTCGCCGTGTTGCTGCCGGGGGCGTTCTACTTCCTGCGCGAAACCCAGCTGCCGCCGATGGACGCCCTGCGCAAGCACGGCGTGAAGATCGCCATCGCCAGCGACCTCAACCCCGGCACTTCGCCGGCGTTGTCGGTGCGCCTGATGCTGAACATGGCCTGCACCCTGTTCCGCATGACCCCGGAAGAAGCCCTGGCCGGCGCCACGCAACATGCCGCCACCGCGCTGGGCATGGGCGATACCCACGGCTCCCTGGAAGTGGGCAAGGTGGCGGACTTTGTCGCCTGGCAGATTGATCGTCCCGCCGACCTGGCCTACTGGCTGGGTGGCGAACTGGATAAACGCGTCGTGCGCCACGGCGCTGATGTCACCGTTTGAGGAGTAGGGTTGTGGATAAGGTTCTGAACTTCAAACAAGGCCGGGTGCCGCTGCTAATCAGCATGCCCCATGCGGGCTTGCGCCTGACGCCAGCGGTCGAGGCCGGGTTGATCCCCGAGGCACGAAGCCTGCCGGACACCGACTGGCATATCCCCACGCTGTATGACTTTGCCGAGGCGCTGGGTGCCAGCACCTTGTCGGCCGAATATTCGCGGTTTGTGATCGACCTGAACCGGCCGTCCGACGACAAGCCGCTGTACGTCGGCGCCACCACCGGGCTGTACCCGGCCACGTTGTTCGACGGCGTGCCGTTGTTCCGCGAAGGGCTGGAGCCGAACGAGACCGAGCGCGCCAGCTACTTGCAGAAGATCTGGGGGCCGTACCACCGCACGCTGCAGGAGGAACTGGCTCGGCTCAAGGCCGAGTTCGGCTACGCGTTGCTGTTCGATGCGCACTCGATCCGTTCGGTGATCCCGCACCTGTTCGACGGCAAGCTGCCGGATTTCAACCTCGGCACCTTCAACGGCGCTGCCTGTGATCCCGAGTTGGCCAGCCAACTGGAAGCCATCTGTGCCGGGCATCCGCAGTACAGCCATGTGTTGAACGGGCGCTTCAAGGGTGGGCACATCACCCGGCATTACGGTGACCCGGCGCAGGATATCCACGCCGTGCAGCTGGAGTTGTGCCAGAGCACGTATATGGAAGAGGTTGAGCCGTTTCGTTATCGGGCGGATTTGGCTGAGCCGACGCGGGTGGTGTTGAAGCAGCTGTTGGAAGGGTTGTTGGCCTGGGGGCAACAGCGTTACGGCTGAAATCGCTATCGCAGGCAAGCCAGCTCCCACATTTGACTGCATTCCAAAGTTGGAACTCGGTCAAGTGTGGGAGCGGGCTTGCTCGCGA
>NZ_JANLGL010000260.1:0-6948 GCF_024655625.1 Pseudomonas sp. 18.1.10 | reverse complement strand
GGAAAGGTTAGCGGCGTGAACCTTAATCGGTGTCCAAGATTACTTGACCAGTTCAGCTTGCCCGCGAAGACGCCCGCCCCCACACCCTCAAACCCCAGCCTTACACAGCAACCCCATCCTCCCCGGCAACCCCATTCGGCAACATCCCATTCGCCAAATCATCCACCACTGCCTTCGCCATCTCCCCCAAATAATGCGCGGCCCAGGCATAGCGGTCGGCGCTTTTGTCCATGGCAGCATCCAGCGCAAGCAGTTTGGAACAGTGCAACAGCTCGGAGGCATGCACCAGGGCTTCGCGGATGGGGACGCCGGAGTTGATGCGGAATAGGTGGTGTTGGTTGGGCGGTGTGCCGCAGGTGGCGAAGGTGATGATGCCGAGGGTTTTGTTGAGGGGTGGGTTAATCATTGGGCACCTCCGCACGGGGTAGGGGTGAGGATTGCAGTGTTGAGTGGGTATCGACTATCAGAAACGGTCATTACTTTAGCTCCTAATGTAGAGCTGCCACGTTCGTTTCTCATGCGAATGGGTGGCAGCTATGCGCGGGCTGAGAAACCGGGACAATAGGAACCCGGCAGACCCGAAGGTCTCCCACGCATAGCCGCCATGACACAGACAATGCGGGCACAAAAATGCGCCAACAGTCTAATGGATGGTGGCGCCTATGCGCCTATTGTTTCTCGGATTCTCAAGTCCGGTCGCAGGGTGGAAGCGACTGGTGAAAGGTAACCGTGGATACCGCCTCAGAAGAAGATCTAGTCTGTGACTAAATATTTGAGGGTTCACATCGAGGTCACGGGTGATGGACTACACCTCATCTGATCACGCTTGCATTTTGCCATCACGTATGGAAATGATACGACTGAAACAACACTTGTTAAAGGACTACACACGATTGGCTTTAGTTACTCGGTAAAAAATTAGAGACTTCGATTTTAGGGATAAAAATGGAAGACAAAAAGTTAAAAATTACAAGAAATCTTAAAGTTGGATCTCTCGATGCAGAAGGAGATTCGGAGCTATTAAACCGTTGTTTTGTAGACAATGGCTACTTAGATCGACTACTTGATGTAGAGGACCCGGCATCAATCATTTTGGGCCGAACCGGGTCCGGCAAAAGCGCCCTTCTTTACAAGGTAAAATCTTCGGCACAAAAAGTAGTCAAGCTCGACCCAAGCGACATATCCATTAGATTCCTAGAACACTCAGACATCATACAGTTCTTCGGAGCTCTAAATATCAACCTTGACTTATTCTACAAGCTTTTGTGGCGCCACGTACTCACCGTTGAATTCCTAAAGCTAAGATACGATATAAACAATGAGTTTGAAAGCCGTAGCTTTCTCGACGGGATACTAAGTAAATTCAGCAGAGACATCACAAAAAAGAAAGCTCTTGAGTATTTTAGCGAATGGGGAGATAGATTCTGGCTAGACACCGACGAACAACTGAAGATTATAACTAGCAAATTAGAGTCTGACACAAAAAGCAGCATAGGCCTAAAATATGCCGGAATTTCATTATCACTGGACGGGGCAAAAAAACTTTCAGACGAAGAGCGCCTAGAGATAAAACAGCGCGCCAGCCTAGTTGTAAACGGACTACAAATAAGGAAACTCAATGAAGTTCTCGACTTATTAGCCGATCACTCCTTCGGAGACCCTCAGAAAAAATTCTACATCCTTATCGATCAACTTGATGAAGAGTGGGCTGGCACTGACACCAGAGTTAGATTTATTCGAGCACTAATAGAAGAGATAAAAACTTTCAGGCGAGTCAAGCAAGCTAAAATCATTGCTGCGCTACGCAAAGACTTGCTGGTTCTAGTATTTGATATGACAAGAGACTCTGGATTCCAAGAAGAAAAATACGAATCTTATCTTTTGGAGCTTCGGTGGTCGCCAGAAGAACTGGCAAAATTAATTGAACTTAGAATAAATGAAGTTTTTAAAAGCCAATACACAAAACAGCTGGTCACGTTTGACGACATTTTCCCTCGCGCACGAAAAGGAGGAGGCCAAACCTCAATAGAATTCATTATAGAAAGAACACTACGTAGACCTCGAGACATATTACAGTTCGTAAATGAAAGCTTCTTGATCGCCGCTGATCGAGACAGAATATCGTGGCGGTCATTATTTGCAGCCGAAGCGCAGTATTCAGAAAAGCGACTAAAATCCTTAAAAGAAGAATGGGGTGAGGTACATCCTTCCTTCGAAGAAACAGTAGAAATTCTTAGAGGGCTTAAAGCAACCTTCACAAAATCAATGATAAAAGACTCTCGACTAGAAGATGTGATGCTCTCTTTATACGAGCAAAAAAATAACGACCCATGCACTACAATAGTAAAAAAATACTATGACTCCCAAGCAATTAAAGAATCAGAAGTCTTAGCAAACCTACTGGCCTGCCTTTACAGAGTCGGCGCGATCGGAGTTAAAACCGGATCTATGGACACCTACATTTGGTGCTATGTTGACCAAGCGTCTGTTACACGCGGCGAAGTCAAACGTGTAGAGCACATGAAAATACATAAAATGTTGTATCGTGCTTTAGACATCATTACAGAGCAGAGAGAAATATTCGAAACAGAAGATATGGATTAAGGAAGCAATAGAGACAATGGACGACTAACGGACGAAACTGCTTTCGCTCGCCCTCAAAAACACCTACAACAGAGAAACCTTATGACGCTAAGTGATTGGATTTCAATATTTATGGCACTAATTGCCAGCGCATCCGCACTAGTAACTTACATAGTTTACCGCTCATCGACAGACCCTTTAATAATTGTATATGCAAACCCTGACCCCACCAGACCCTCACTCGTATGCTTAACAATAAAGAACATAGGAAAAGGTGCAGCATACAATATCAACTTCCAAACAAGCCGCCCCCTTCCCTCTCAGGCTTTTAGCATCCCTATTCCAGAGAACATGCCTGACGAAATGACAAAAGGGCCAATTGTAAACGGAATTCCTTTTTTAGCTCCCGACCAGCAAATTAGCTTTGCGTGGGGACAGTATGGTGGCCTATATAAATTTATTGGAGATATTGCAATAACTGTTAATTGCACCTTTCGTAGATCAGGCAGCCCCCTAACCCTCACCAAAAATCTGAAAAGTATATCTAAGCTAGATATAAAAAGTTTTGAGCAAAGCGAGTCTTCAGAGCATGGCTTTGGACCAAATATTGTGAAAGAACTCAAACAACTCAACAAAACCCTAAAAAATTACAACCTATGAGTCTACGCGGTCTATTTACTCCGGTTACCGATACCATAATCCATTCCCAGCTCCTGAGCCTGCCGCACCAACGCCTCCATCGCCTCCTGACTTTCCGCATCACGCCGCTGTTTAAACTCCATCAAATCCGAAAAACGAATGCGCCGATGCCGACCGGTTTTTGTGAAAGGAATAGCGCCCTCTTCCAGCATCTTGACCAAATGCGGACGTGAAACGTTGAGCAAGTCGGCGGCTTCCTGGGAGGTCAATTCAGCGTGCACGGGCACGACTTTGACGGCATTGCCGATGGCGAGCTCTCCGAGGATGTCGACCAATAAACGCAGCGCTGAGGTAGGGAGTACGAGGGTATGGGGCTTGTCTTCTTTGTCGAAGATGTCGATGCGCTGGGTTTCAAATTTGGTCGACAGTAATGAGGCGAGTTCACGCTGGCCTTGCACGGCGGCTTCGACTTCCTTTTCCAGCGGAGGGATGGTTTTCGGGAGAGAGTTGGTGATCATGATGCAGCTCCAGTGTTGCGGAATTCAGTTGAGGCCAAAGCTAGACGAAATAAACGAAAATCGCAATATTCGAAACAAAGCTAACTATTTCGGCCCCGATCTACTCTCCCGCGACTCCGCGCGCCCTCTTCAAACATCTGTAACACCAGACCGCCCCGCCCACTACCGCTCCCACAACCATCACCCCATTCCCCACCAACCAAAGTCCAAAATTCCGACTCTGCTCCGCATCACTCTCATAAAACGGCCCAAAATACGCAGACACCGCCACCACTACCCCGTTGAACACCCCAAGCGCCACCGCAACCACCAACACCACGCACCCAATCCCCTTAACCGCCGTCATAAAACCCTCCAAAACCAAATCTCCCTGGAATCGTGATAGCTCGAAAACGTCCCCTCAATCGAAAACCCCATCTGAATCCGCGGGTAGCTCAGCCAGTCAGTCAACCGTCGCCCATTCCACAGGTCGATATGGTCACCACTACGATTGCCAAACGTCTCTTTCCCTCGCCTCCAAAAGTCTTTGAAAAAGATAACGCCCTGCTGCCCGGCTAGCACTTCCTCAAAGTCTTCGGGCTTCAACTTAATAACCGCCCTTAAACCGGGAATATTAGCGCGGCTTAAAGCCCTGGCCATTTCTTCAGCTGCCAGCACGTGGCCCTCACTCTTGGGTGCTGCCAACAATAGCGCACGCCGACTAAGCGGCTCAGATCGGCGCCGGATCTGCGCAGTGCTACGCCTAAATTGATCGCGCATTGATCGCTGAAATTCTTTGCGCCGTTGCTTCTGCACGGGGCTGTGTCGCCGAAAATTTCCGGGTGGTTTTTCCATAGGGTGTTGAAGGTCAGCATTCAGTATTTCCATCGCGTGTTTTTCACGCGACCGTAGCAAACGCCCTGTCGCCAAAGAGGGGCGCAGACAGAAAACAGAGCGGTCCTACTCGTGTGGATGTTTTGCCTGAAGTCCAAAGCGCTCAGACCTTCCACATGCAGGCGAGAGAACTGAAATACGTACTGTCAACGTCGCAACAAGCCAGCTGACCTTTCCCACAAAAACCATCGAACAACCCCGATTCCAGGCGCTTGCTTGCCCCTCGTAGGCTCACTCCCCCACACAAGGAAGTGAGCCAGCCATGTCAGAACGCGCCTACCCCATCACCGAAGAAGAACAGCTCAAACGCCGCATCCTGACCCCGCAACCAAAGCGCGTGCCCCATTCGCCGGCTATCGACTTGCTCGCCCCTCTCCCACCCGCAAACCCTGCACCCGCCAAACCTCCCGGTTGCACATTCCTCAAACCCTGCCAACTGCCCGACGGGCTTATTCACTACAACGATCCAACCGGTTACGTCCCCCTTGAGCTGATCGAGGAATACGGCCATTTCAGCCTTTTGGGCGGACGAGAGGTGGATGACCAGGGCACGGTGGCCTTGAGCAAAATCAGCGGCAGTGCATTGCCTGTTGGCTTGGGATCGTTGGCGTTGCGGACGGCGGTGGTGGAGTCGGCGGCTGTTGCGGCTGGCACGGTAGCGAGTGGGTTGCTAGCGGGATTGGTCGGGCTGGCGTGGCCGGCATCGTTGGGCGATAGCGCGCTCTACACCGACGAGCAATTGCGCTCGATGCAACGGGCGCGCTCGCAGATGCGCTTGCATATCGAGCAGTTGGAGGACGGCACGCTCAAGGGCTATGGGTTTTACACCGGCCGCAATGCCGACTGGCAGATGATCGATGTGGTGCAGTTCCAAAGCCGTGGCGATCGGTTTGTGGCGGATTTGGGCGAAGGTGTGGAGCTGATCTGGACGCCTGCGGTTGATCCGGGGGACACCCTGGGAATCCCAGCGTTGGAGGCGGCGCCGCAAGCACCGGTGATCTGGATTTTTCCGCCGACGCAGAAGGCAGCGCAGATTTTGGTGAATCCGGTTTATCCGCCTGAGTATCGGGATTTTATTCTGGTGTTCCCGGTGGAGTCGGGGGTTGGGCCGTTGTATGTGGTGGTTAACACACCTCGCAAAGGGCTCAGAAACCCAGACCACGACTACTTCCCAGCCCCCGAAGCCAAAGACATAACGGGTTTCCCCGGATTGATACCCCAAAGGCCCGTGACACCAAGAAAAGGTGGGGGCGGCTTACGTGAACGCTGGATTGACGCAAAAGGCAGGAAAATATTTGAGTGGGATGCGAAGAAAGGAGAGTTGGAAGTCTATCGAAACAGTGATTTGGAACACCTCGGCGCATTTGATCCGTACACCGCAGAACGTCGAGGACCTGCAAAACCAGAGCGTCGAATTTACAGATAAAGAGGAAGCAAAAGAATGGTTATGAAAATCAGATTGCGATGGTATGAAAAGCACAGCGATTACTTGAAGGCAGATGAGTACTCAGCAGACATCGACGATGGCGATAGTTTTTTTGAGGCGTTGGGGTTGAGCGAGGAAACCGCGATCTATGCGGACGTGTTTAACGTTCTCCCAAGCTGGATAACCACTCTCCAAACCCATTTCCAACACGTGATCGAACCAACCCTCTTCGACTACCAAATCTCCTTCCGCTACCAAGGCGCCTGGCCACCACCACCCAAGCAGCCTAATAGACAATGAGCCCAACCATGAAAAAGCCCCTCCTCTACCGCTCAGTCAACACCCGCACCCATGGCGTGCGTCACGGCAGTTGCAGCGCTTACCGGTACGAACGAAACACCAAAAGCGAAAAGGCCGCACAGTCCAACCGCAGCTCAATGCACAGCCACCACCGACACGGATTTGATTACACGCCACTGTTCCGCTTTCTCCTGTCCAAAGTCGGCCACCCATGGGACCAGGTTTTCAGCGAAGCCAACGCCCGCCTGGATCGCCCCGATCCCATCTTCTGGATGGTCGCGCTCCATGAAAGCGACAAGCAGGACTACGTGAGAACGGATGAAAACAGTTACTACAGCGGTTTATGGGTCGACGACGCTGGCCTGCTGCAAAAAGTTAACCCTCAACTGACACCTGAGCGCATGCAAACCTTTTACGACAACAGCACCCACACCTTCAACGGCGTGGTCTATGCGCACGCTCTTGCGACGAAGCCCCAAAGCCAAAACGCCAAAGTCGGCCAACCTGCTATCACCCGCTTCACCGGGCCTCGACAGCTACCACAGTTGATTGGCGGCGCAGCCATTTTCCGAGCCTGGCGCAGGTCTAAGTGTGGGAGCTGGCTTGCCT
>NZ_JANLGL010000025.1:0-47086 GCF_024655625.1 Pseudomonas sp. 18.1.10 | reverse complement strand
CGGATCAGGTGGTCAGGCGTATTTCAGCACATTTGAAAACTTGTTCGGAGATTCCCTAAAGCCTGGAGTGTTAAATGAACAATAAAAGCATTTATGGTCTTTCTCTAATTGCCCTTGGCATGAGCATGGGGCAAGTTGCAGTAGCTGTGGAGCAAAAGCCTGAAGGGTTCATTGAGGGGAGCACCTTTAGTATTCTCAATCGGAATCTCTATCTCAATCGTGATTATCGAAAGGGCCAGTCAAGCCCCACGGGCAATGGTTACTCAGCCGAATGGGCTCATGGCATTATTGGCCGATTCGAATCAGGCTTTACTCAAGGTACCGTAGGCTTCGGCATTGATGCGTTTGCAATGGAAGGCCTCAAGCTCGATTCAGGTGATGGTCGCTCGGGAGCCCGAAGCTCAGTCGATGTCTTGCCGCACAATAGCAAAGGCCAACCTGAAGACTCCTACTCAAAAGTAGGCGGGGCCGCAAAAGTGCGTTTCCTGGATACAGTCGTCAAGGTAGGCGACGTATTTCCATCGACGCCTGTCGTTGCCTATGGGGATTCCCGACTTCTCCCGGAGAGTTTCCGTGGTGCAACGTTCACTAATACCAGCATCAAAGGCCTGACCCTTCAGGGGGGCCGGCTGCATGCGATGAGCCAACCCAATTCCAGTAGCATGCGTGACGGCTTTTCAACTTTTTACGCCGGTGCAGTAGATGCTCCATGGATCGCTTATCTAGGGGGCGATTACACGGTCAATGAGCACGTAGGTGTGAGTCTTTACACCAGCCAATTCAAGGATGTGTGGAACCAATACTACGCGGGCACCACATTGAGCTATCCACTCTCAGAAAGCGTATCGCTAATCGGCGGCTTTAATTACTACCGAGCGGTTGATGAGGGTAAAAAACTTCTGGGAAGCTTCGATAACAACATCTGGAGCGGCAAGACCGGGGTCAAATTCGGAGCGCACGCCGTGACCGTTGGTTACCAGCGCAATAATGGTAACGACGACTTTGACTACCTTCGCCAGTCCGACTCAATTTTCTTGGATAACTCTATCCAATACAGCGATTTCAACTCACCGAAAGAGCAATCCTTGCAGCTGCGCTACGATCTAGATATGCAGGCTTTCGGCATCCCCGGTCTCAGCTTCATGACCCGCTACGCTAAGGGCTGGGATGCGGACTATTCCAACGCGAACAGCGTGTACATGCGTCGCGGCGCGGATGGTGCCCCATTGCAGGACCAAAAGCGTTGGGAGCGAGACATAGAGGCCAAATACGTCATCCAGTCAGGCTCTCTGAAGGACATGTCTTTGCGTGTTCGCCAAGCAACGACACGAGCTACCGATTTCGAATCTGATTTGGACGAAGTCAGACTGATTGTCGAATACCCATTGCAACTGCTTTAACGGACGCTAGCCATCGGCATCAGGTGTCCAATTGCCAAATACACCCCCGTCTCTTTGTTTCTCCTTTGGTTTAGAGACGGCTTAGGCGCCCTAGTGGCGCCTTTTTTTGTGGATTGACATAAATGTTGGTATGACCCGGCAGTTATTACAATGCTGATACAGCCCCTCATGCGCTCTCGCACAATCTATTGCATAAACAGGTTCTGCACGAGCAGGTGGTGTTGCTAACTGTGGCGTCTGAAGACAGCTGCGCGTACCAGATGATCGGCGGTTTGAGGTCTAGGCTTATGACGAATAATTTTTCCGGGTTAACCCGCACTTTGGTCTTATCGGGGAGCCTGACCTAGCCGTAGCCTTGAGTTTCTTACACTTGAATGAGCTGGATTTCTGCACGAAGCAATCCACCTACTTCCTTAGCCGCGAGACGGATATCCCGATCAAGCGTATCGGAATGGCTCGTCGGCGAGAAAGCTTGTTCACTTTTTTACTGAAGCACGTCAACAGCAACCTCAAATACTTCCATTTGCCGCTGACCGAGTGGTCGAACTGGGTGCGCAGGTTGAGATATAGAAGCAAACAAGGCCGCAAATGCGGCCATGTTTTATTCAGGGTGTTACTCGTGTGAGTGTCCGTGCTCAGCGGTCTTGGATGTTGTTCCTTTCTCACCGCCACCGCATGCGGTCATCAGGCCAATAAAGCAAATCAGGAGCATCGAACGAATCAGCGTTGCTGGGGTTTTCATGGAATGACTCTTCAAAAAATGGATGAGATAAATGGTCTTTATCTAGGTTGATCGCTGCATTTTCGGCAATAGAACAGCCATCGCTGCTTCGGATTACTGTTTGACGCTCAAGTAATCGCCGGCCGTTCTCAGTGAGATGGTCACGTCGCTATTGCTGCGGTTACGCCAAAACCAACCATGGGTGCCGTCAAAAATGGCGGTGAATTCACCTTTGTCACTTTTGACTTGCTTGCCCTTGGTATAGCTGTGGAAGTAACCCTTTTCACCGTTGTAAGGCTCGCCATGGGTGTCGTAATTCACAGGCCCACCAGCCGCTGTCCATTCATAGCTGACCGTCTTGCCCTTCAGCACTTTCAGTTTGATTTCTGTCCCTTCACCTGGCTTGAGCGTGACGCTCATTTGATTTGTCTTCAGAGCTGGGGGAGGTGTCGCCACTGGCGGAGTAACAGGTGTCGCAACAGGTTCAGCCTGTGCAACCTGCGAAGCTGGAGCTGGAGCTAAAGTTGCTGGTTGAGGTGGTGCTGCATCCGCCAAAGCCTCCTGGGCCAGGATGATCTTCAGTTCGCCCATTTGGGTCAGCCCCAGTGCTCGGCCCACACCCGTTGGATCAACGGCATATTCCGAAGGCATGACAACGGTCACCAGCAGGACGACCGCAGTCAACAGTGCAATGACAGTCGAACGCACCAGTTTGCGAGTGCTGGGCAATTCATTAACAGTTGGAAGCGGAGTATTGAACATGGTCAGAATTCCTTACGCAGAGACAAACAGGCCGGTGATCTGGTAACCCATCAGCAGGAAACCGGCACTCATCATGGCGACGTTGGCGGCGTAGGCGTGGCGCCAGAAACCGCCGGTGCGCCGCCAATACCCCATCAAAATGAGAATCGCGCTAAGGGCCAGCAATTGGCCGATCTCAACACCTACGTTGAAGGCGATCAGGTTCGGAATCAGGCCATCAGACGAGATCTCGTACTCCTGAATCTTCGTTGCCAGCCCAAAACCGTGGAGTAGTCCGAAGATCAACGTGGCCACCTTGGTGTTGGGTTGGAAACCGAACCAGCGCTGGAATGCACCCAGGTTATCGAGCGCCTTGTACACCACCGAGAAACCGATGATGGCGTCGATGATGTAGGAGCTGATGCTGATCTCGGTCAGTACGCCAAGCAGCAGCGTGACCGAGTGGCCTACAGCGAACAGCGTGACGTAGAGCCCCACGTCTTTCAGGCGGTAGAGGAAGAAGATCACCCCGAACAGAAACAGCAGGTGGTCGTAGCCTGTCATCATGTGTTTGGCTCCCATGTAGATGAAGGGCAGCAACAAGACGCCGGAACTTTCCTGGATGAAGCCCTTGTCTCCTTCCGCGACGGCGTGAGCCATCGCCTCGGGCATCCCGAGGAAAAGTGCAGTGACAAGTAAAAAAAACAGCAGTAGCGGGCGGTGCGATGGCGCAGTGAATGCGACAACGCCGCTCATCGAGTGCGAATGCATAGATCAATCCTACGTTGCAGGGATCAAAGGCCGCGGTGCGGCCATGGTCAGGATGCGAACGAAGGACGGGGTGGACGCTCGATCAAGAAAATCGGCGGACGAGGAACGGAATATCGGCGTGCATCAACTCGTATGGACAGCTTCGGCTGTGCAGCCAAACTCAACGCGGACGTGAGCTGTGGCGTTTCGTGCTGATGGTCAGGGGTCAACGGCGAGTGGTAGTGATCCGAGTAGCTCGCGCTCGACATCTCTGCCTGCTGCTCATTGGAGTGATGGGCATCTTGCGCAATCTCCCAGGCTGGCTGTTTCGATGTCACCGACAACGTATAGGTATGCCCGGCCCAAGCCACAAACATGGCCAGAGCAAGTGCGATTACCACCGTCATTGTCAGTGTTCTACTGAACATAGTGTTCGGCTTTCAACTCGTTTTGTGGGGCTTTGATGCGTTTGACCGCATCCCCCTAGGGGGGATAGGATGCCAGCCTAATTCATTGAGGCCTGAGGCTCAAGTCATGAGTGAGCAAGAACACGAACACAGCCATGCGCATACCCACCAAAGTCATGAAGCAATCATCAAGCGGCTCAAGCGGGCGGACGGCCATTTACGCGGCATCATCACCATGATCGAAGAGGGTCGTCAGTGCGTGGACATCGCCCAGCAGCTGCATGCTGTTGAAAAAGCGGTGTGCCAAGCGAAGCGCACGCTCATCCAGGATCACATTGATCACTGCCTGGAGGACACCGTCTCGGCGTTGAACAATGGCGAGCGCGCACCACTGGAAGCCTTCAAGCAAATCACCAAGTACCTTTAGGTCTGACATGCCCAACTTCGCTGAACTCTTGCAGCAGGTGGTTCACACGCCTGGCTGTATTTTCCGAGCGCTATTCTGCTCGGTGCCTTACATGGCCTGGAGCCGGGCCATTCAAAAACCATGATGGCGGCCTTCATCGTGGCTATCCGTGGCTCGGTCAAACAGGCCGTTTTGTTGGGCTTGGCCGCGACGCTTTCGCACACCGCAGTGGTGTGGTTGGTTGCAATCGGCGGAATGTACCTGGGCAAAGGTCTGGATGCTCAAACCACAGAACCTTACTTCCAGCTCGCGTCCTCCGCGCTGATCATTGTGATTGCGCTCTGGATGTTGTGGCGTACCTGGCGTGGTGAGCAGATGTTCAAGTTCGAGCAAGGTGATGATCACCACCACGACGAGCATGACCATGGTCATCATGATGAGACCCACCGAATCGATACCAGCCATGGCCGTGTTGAGCTGTCAATCTTCGAAGAAGGCATGCCACCGCACTGGCGCCTGAAGACATTGACCGGACACGCCTGGGCAGCCTCAGATGTTCGCCTGATGACTACCCGTCCGGACGGCAGCACTCAATCGTTCTCTTTCGTCGAGCGCGAAGGCTTCCTGGAGTCGGCAGTCGATATCCCGGAGCCTCATGAGTTCAGTGCCCGCTTGAGTCTGGGCCATGCGGGTCATTCCCATGATTATGACCTAGAATACCAAGAGCATGATCACGGGCACGCGCATTCCGAACTGGAAGGCCTGGAGTTGTCGATTGATGGCTATCAGGATGCGCATGAGCGCGCCCATGCCAACGATATCCGCAAGCGCTTTACCAACCGTGAGGTCACCACGGGACAGATCATTATGTTCGGCTTGACGGGGGGGCTCATTCCTTGCCCTGCGGCCATCACCGTTCTACTGCTCTGCCTTCAGATCAAAGAAGTCGCCTTGGGTGGCGTGCTCGTCCTGTGCTTCAGCATTGGTCTGGCGCTCACACTGGTTACCGTCGGTGCAGCAGCCGCTATTGGCGCCAAGCAGGCCTCGAATCGCTGGCCTTGGATGGGCGCCGTTGCGCGTCGTGCACCTTACCTGTCCAGCGTGTTGATCATCGGTGTTGGTCTGTACGTCGGCTTTCATGGCTGGATCGGCCTGAACGCATGAGGCGACGTCCGAGTGTTTGAACTCACCAGCTACGTTGGTCTGTTCCTGGCGGCATTCGGTGCCGCCACGTTACTGCCAATGCAATCTGAAGCTGTGCTGGTCGGGATGCTGCTTTCCGACCAGTACGTCGTTTCTACGCTTTTGGCGGTCGCCACCTTCGGCAACGTGCTCGGATCGGCGCTGAACTGGATTCTAGGTCGCTCTATTGAGCGATTGCGCCACAAGCGCTGGTTCCCGGTGAGCGAGAGCAAGCTTGAAAAGGCCCGGAACTCCTACCTGCGCTACGGGCGCTGGTCGTTGCTGCTGAGCTGGGTGCCGATCATTGGCGATCCGCTGACAGTCGTCGCCGGAGTCATGCGCGAGCCACTTTGGAGTTTTCTGCTGATTGTCACCCTGGCCAAGGGCGTGCGTTATCTCGTGCTGACCGCCGTCACACTGGGGTGGGTATGACGACTGCTCATACAGCCCAGAATTCCTTACTCAAGAGCCGAAGCAGTAGTCTGGATCTGATCAAGTGGCTGGCGATGCTGACCATGGTTATCGATCACTTACGCTTGGTGTGGCCGGAGATGAGTAATCTGTTCATTCTGGGGCGGCTGTCTTTTCCGCTGTTCTGTCTCGCCATTGCGGCCAACGTGGCGCGCTCCAAACCGGGTGAGTGGCTGACTGCTGCGAACGGACGCTACCTCGCCTTGATGCTGTTGTTCGCCGCCATTTCAGAAGTGCCTTATCGCTACATCAGCACCTCGGGATCATTCAACGTGTTGGTTACCCTGGCGTTAGGGCTGGTGATTGCCTGGGGGTGGCAACATCGCACTTTGTTGAGCGGCGCTATGGCGTTGATGGCCGCTGCAGTTGCCTACGTGCTGGATGATCCTCTGATGTACGGCTTCTACGGTGCACTTGTTCCAGCGGCTGTCTTAGTAGCAATAAAGAACCCAGGTGTTCTTTGGCTGCTGCCAGCGGCTCTATGCCTGTTGAGCAATACCCGCAGTAGCATCGTAACCAGGGCGTTGGACTTGGAAATCTATTCAATGCTGGCTTTGAGCACCGCATTCGCGGCCCCCTTGATCGGACTTTGGCTTCTGCGTCAGACCTTCTCCTTCAAGATCTGGCCGGTCGGGCAATGGGGCTACTGGTTCTATCCGGGGCACCTTGCCGCTCTGCAAGCCCTACGGCTCCTAGTCTGAATGTCCGACAGCTAGCCTTAGCAAATCTTAGGAACTTACAATCATTTGTTGGGCCATCGGCGATGTTGATCATCGATCACGTATGGATGTTCGTGATCCGCACCTTCCTGGCCGTCGACGTGCGTGTGATCGCCCGGCAGATTCTCATGGGTGTGCTTGATAGAGTCTTGGTCATGAGCTGGACGCCAGATCACGATGCTGACCACCAGCGCACTACCTGCCACGACAGCGAGCCCAACAAACGACGCAGTGAGGCTGATGTTCGCACCCAACCATCCCGCCAATGGGTAGGTAATCAACCAGCAAGCATGGGATAGCGCAAATTGGGCGGCAAACAACGCTGGGCGATCTTCGGCATGTGCCGAGCGACGCAACAGTCGACCGCTCGGGGTTTGAGCCAAGGAGTAGCCCACCCCAAGCACCACCCACAGCGGTAGCAGGAAGTTATAGGTGGTTAGGTTGATGCCAACTGCTAAGCCTGCGACCAATACTCCTCCACCAAACAACATGGCCGTTCGGTCTTTGATATTTTTCAACAGTCGAGGCAAGACCAGGGCCGCCACCATGGAACCGCCACCAAACGCGGCCAGCGCCAATGCCGTAGAACTCTGCGGCAGAGCGAAGCGCGACTGCACCAGCACCACCGTATTGACGATGACCATAGCACTGGCGGCCGCAACCGTAAGATTGAGAGCCAACAGCCCTCGCAAGCGAGGTGTGGCCAGAAATATGCGCATGCCACGGGTGGTTCGTTCGTAGATGCTGCGTCGTGGTATCTGCTTCGCCTTAGGCAGCAGCACTGTGGCGACTAGGGCCGCTGAGGCAAGGAACCCAATGACCGTGCCGGCGAACAGGCTATGGAAGCTGATCACCGTCAACAGTGCAGCGGCAAGCATCGGGCTCGCGACACTTTCAAGATCATAGGCCAGACGTGATAGCGACAAGGCACGGGTGTAGTCGTCTTCATCCACCAGTATGTCTGGAATGGTCGCCTGGAACGTCGGAGTGAACGCTGCCGAAGCGGACTGAAGGACGAAAATCAGCACGTAGATTTGCCAGACTTCCGTCACAAACGGAAGAGCCAGTGCGACCAGTGCTCGCACCAGATCCAGAGAGACCAGCATTGCCCGGCGGGGTAAACGCTCTGCAAAAGCGGCTGCGATTGGCGCAACGCCAATGTAGGCCGTCATTTTGATCGCCAACGCCGTACCGAGCACAGCGCCCGCATTGGCACCTGCAAGGTCGAACGCTAATAGGCCTAATGCAACAGTGGCAAGACCCGTCCCAATGAGCGCAATCACTTGAGCCAAGAAGAGGTGGCGGTAGGTACGGTTGGCTAGGATTTTCAGCATGAAATATCTCAAATAGCGAAGTGCGTAACCATGTGGTTACCGAACTTTCCACGAAGAGACGCAATCAGCTGGTTTCGTCTCTGTTGATTGCTGCATCCTCCCAGGGGGGATGTGGTTCGATCCTAAACCATAGACCTAGGCAGCTCAAGAGATAGGCGCTACGCCATCTATCGAATTATTGAAGTGCCGGGCCGCCCATACGGCTTGTATTGGTACTGCGCGGCGAGGCGACGTGCTGAATGTTTCGAATGCAGCATTCAGATGCTGCAACGCTGCTGGTCGGATGGATTCCCTCCCTGGGTTGTATGGCCAATTGGAACGTGTGATTATATTGTTCTAATAGGTAGGGGGGGTATGGTATGAGTCACATGAGATCAAGCAAAGACAATCTTCTTAAGCGCGTAAAGCGAATCGCTGGGCAAGTCCAGGCGATTGAGCGAGCACTCGACTCTGATGATGACTGCTCGAAAACCCTGCTTTTGGTCGCTTCTGCCCGTGGCGCTATCAATGGGCTGATGGATGAAATTATCGAAGACCACGCTCGTGAACACGTCGCGAATCCGACACTCAGCAATGACGAAAGAGCGAAAGGTGTCGACGAGCTGCTCGAAGCCATTCGCCGCTATTCCAAATAGGATTTGCCCAGATGAGTAATTCGTACGCCGAGTATTCCCACGACCATATGTTCCTTGGGAAATCACATGAAGAAAACGCCAAGCGAACCTTGTGGGTGGTGGCCCTGACCGTCGTAATGATGGTTGCTGAAATCACCGCAGGTTATCTCACTGGCTCAATGGCGTTGCTTGCCGATGGTTTTCACATGGCAACGCATGCAGGAGCACTCGGCATAGCCGCAGCTGCTTACGCTTACGCTAAAAGACATGCCTCAAGTGCTCGCTACAGTTTTGGAACTGGCAAGGTGGGAGACTTGGGTGGCTTCGCTTCTGCTCTGATTTTGGGACTGGTTTCCTTGGGAATTGCTGGAGAGTCGCTGTTTCGTCTCTTTCAACCGACTCAAGTGCAATTCGGGACAGCGACTCTAATCGCGATTGTCGGACTAGCAGTGAATGTGGTGAGCGCGCTTTTGCTGTCTGGCGGTCATGATCATCACCATGGGCATGACCACGATCACGATGAATCTCACCATGCGCATGGCCACGACAATAATTTGCGCTCTGCTTACGTTCACGTCATTGCAGATGCACTGACATCAGTTCTGGCCATCGCAGCCCTTCTTGCTGGTCGATACCTTGGTTGGGTATGGCTCGACCCTGCAATGGGGATTGTGGGTGCCGTTGTGATTGCACGCTGGGCTTGGTCGTTGATGCGGGTGACTTCGGGTGTATTGCTCGACCAGACAGATGATCATGTCGCTGAAGAGATTCGTGAACTGGTTGAGCGACCGGGAGATGCTTCGATCATTGATCTTCATGTCTGGCAGGTTGGGCCGCAAGCCCGCGCCGCGATTGTGAGTGTTCTGGGCAGCCCAGCAGTCAATGCAGAAAACATACGAGAACGGCTTGCGACGGTTCATGAGATCACTCATCTGACAGTTGAGTACCGCACGAAGTTGGGCGCTGACGCACCCGATCAGATCGCCGTTCTGGCTTAGCAATGAAACCGCAGCACGCATAAGTTCGACGAGGAATTGAACAATGGCAAAGGACATCGAAAATCCCTGTATTTCTGTTTGCCAGCTGAACAGCGAACTGTGCGTTAGCTGCGGTCGCACCAAGGAAGACATCAGAAAATGGAAACGAATGAAGCGTCCAGAAAAAATGGCCGCTGTACAACGCGCGACCCTGCGTCTGAAGAGCCTTCAAAAAAAGAACTCTTAAGCCACCGTCATTTACGTTTTCTACTGTTTCAGCCGAGACAGATGTCCTGATTCGGGAAGGTACGCTGAGGGTGCAACGCCATCTCCGAACTTAACACTATCGCGATCAACTGCGCAGTGCTTGTCAGCATGCGGAGGATGGGGTCATCTCAAATTCTTATTGAGGACTGCGGTTCGGGGTTATCTGATTAGGCACAAGCATGCCTTTACGACGGCTGTTGATCGTCTTTAGCCATGGCTTGAGAATGAAATCGAAGGAGCATGTCCCGCTGCATGGTCATGAACGCTGACCATGCTGTGACGGGAGGGATGGGGTGGGATTAGTTTTGAGGGTACTCAGCAATGACCTGATCTGTGCCAGCTTTGGTCAGGCCGATTATCTGGTAGGCCTCATGCACTCCGTCGACTTCCATTCCTGGAGAACCAGGTGGCATGCCAGGAGCAGCGATCCCGAGAAGGTCGTCGCGTTTACTCATCGCAATTATTTGCTCAGCTGGCACGTGGCCTTCAACAAACTTCCCGTTGATCATCGCGGTGTGACAAGACGAGAGTCGTGGAGCGACACCCAGATCTAGTTTGAGAGCACTCATGTTGGTTTCTTCATGATCGATGACGGTGAAGCCATTGGCCTCAAGATGCTGAATCCATTTTTTGCAACATCCGCAGTTTGCATCACGATGCACATCGATGGTGAGGGCCTGCGCCGCTTGAGCCGTTGAGCCAATGAACAGCGCGGCGAATGTTGCGATACGCAGAAATCGACTTGAAAGTCGGAAGCTACCTGTCATGAATATTTCCTTTTCCCTCGGAGACGGCGAGATGTTCCATGAAGCAATAGAACCCCACTCAAGCGTTTATGCCGCTGCAAAGGTTACATTGAAGGATCTACTTTAGAGTCGGGGAGCCAACTCCCCGATCATTTGAATCCGTAGGGCTAGTGCTCAAATCGCTCAGAACCACATCCGAATACCAGCTACAAATCGGGCCTCGTTTGTTTTTTCCCCTTCATCGCTGGCCAGGTCAGCCGTTTTACCGTATGAGCGATTCCAGCTAACACCAATGTAGGGTGCGAATTGACGAGTAATTTCGTAGCGCAACCGCAGGCCTAGTTCGGTGTTGGCCAATCCAGATCCTATGCCGCGCTGAGGATCATTTTTCCCGTACAAGTTTACTTCGGCGGTCGGCTGCAAGATCAGGCGATTGGTCAACAGGATGTCGTAATCGCCTTCAAATCGAGCAGCGGTTTGACCGTTCTCACCAATATAAGCAGTCGCTTCAGCTTCAAAGTTATAGAGGGCCATGCCCTGAATACCGAGCGCTCCCCAGGTTTGAGGTGACCCGGGTTTGAAATCTTGTCGAATACCGGTGACGACATCCCACCATGGACCGATGGCGTGTCCCCACAGAGCCTGAAGTTCAGCGTTTTCGGTTACGCCATTTGTACGTTCACCTTCCGAACGCAACCAGAGGCGGTCGACGTCACCGCCGATCCACCCTTTTGCATCCCAAGCCAGCGCACTGCCGTTGTCAGCGTCTTGGTACTCAAATTTATCCAGGAGGATGAACGAGTTAATTTTTTTATCGTGCACACCATGGCCTGGTACGTCTGGAAAAGCGGCGGCCCGGTCAGCGTCGGTAAGTACGGGGATCGGGGTTCGGCTTGTGGTAGTCGCCCCTCCATCCATGCTTTGCATACCGTCCATTTGCCCGTTATCCATGCTCATCTTGCTGTGATCCATCGCGGCATCTTTCGCTTTGGCTGGTTTGGATTTTTGTGCAGTTGAAGGCTTTGCGTCCGCACTTGATGGCATCGCCATCGACGGATCCATCTCTTCAGCGGCTTGAGCCATAAAAAAGAATGCTGGACCGGTGGAGACTGCAAGTGCCATCAGCGTTGGGCGTAAAAACTTACTGGTCATGATCTCAATCTGCCTTTTTGGTTTTTTGGTCATGATCCATCGACTCATGGCTCATCTTGCTATGGTCCATTGACCCGTGATCTAGCTTCGAATCGTTTGCCGCTGCTGGCTTGTCCGTTGCTGTAGCAGGAACAGTGGTTGAATGATCGCTGCCATTTTCCTCTGCCAGCACCGTGGACGAGAGTCCACTCAGCAGGACAGCGGCAAAGAGGCAACCCACGAGGGAATTACGATTTAGGTATGTGCTCACAGATCGTCTCCTTTACTCATCAACCCGTACTTCACGGAACATGCCCATTTCCATATGGAAAAGCAGATGGCAGTGATATGCCCAGCGGCCTAAGGCATCAGCGGTGACTCGATAGCTGCGTTTGGTACCTGGTGGCATATCAATCGTGTGCTTGCGCACCATGAACTTGCCGTTCTCATCCTCGAGGTCACTCCACATGCCGTGAAGGTGGATGGGGTGGGTCATCATGGTGTCGTTCACCAAGGTGATGCGCAGACGCTCGCCATACTTCAGGCGCAGCGGTTCGGCGTCAGAGAATTTGATGCCGTTGAACGACCACGAAAACTTCTCCATGTGACCGGTCAGGTGAAGCTCGATGGTACGATTTGGCTCGCGGCCGTCAGGATCTTGGAAAGTGCTTTTCAAGTCGGAGTAAGTGAGCACTCGACGACCATTGTTCCGCAAGCCTATGCCAGGATCGTTCAGCTTTGGCGTTGGACTCATGGCTTGCATGTCAACCAAGGGATTGTTGGTTTCAGAGGCTGGGTGAGTCTGCATTTCTCCACCCATACCGCCCATGCCAGCCATCCCTGACATATCGCCACTGCCCATTCCTGCCATCTTGCTGTGGTCCATGCCAGCCATGTTGGACATGTCGCCTTTGTCCATGCCAGCCATCTTGCTGTGGTCCATGCCAGCCATGTTAGTCATGTCACCGCTGTCCATGCCGGTCATCCCGGTCATGTCACCTTGGTTCATCCCTGCCATCTTGCTGTGATCCATGCCGGCCATGTCGCCGCCGCCCATTCCACCCGAGCTGCCATGGTCCATACCAGCCATACCGCCCATCCCCATGTCATCCATAGTTACTATAGGACGTGGGTCAATCGCAGGTATCGGTGCCTTTAGGCCGTCACGCACTGCAAGTGTTCCGCTGGCGTAACCTGTGCGATCCATAGACTGAGCGAAGATGGTGTAAGCCTCATCAGTAGCAGTCTCCACAATAACGTCATATGTTTCAGCTACCGCAATACGAAACTCGTCGACGCTCACCGGCTTGACATGTTGACCGTCTGCGGCAACCACGGTCATCTTCAACCCAGGAATGCGGACGTCGAAATAGCTCATGGCGGAGCCGTTGATAAAGCGCAGACGGAGTTTCTCACCCGGTTTGAAAATACCAGTCCAGTTACCGTTGGGTGCCTGGCCATTCATGAGATAGGTATAGGTATCCGCGCTGACATCGCCGAGGTCAGTAGGACTCATGTTCATCTCAGCCCACATCTTTCGATCTGCTACCGTCGAAGACCAACCTTTGCTGCTGACATCGTCTATGAAGTCTCCGACGGTGCGCTTGTGATGGTTGTAATAGCCCGATTGTTTCTTGAGCTTCGCCATAACGCGACTGGGATCTTCGTCGGTCCAGTCAGTCAACATCACCACGTAGTCGCGATCGTATTGAAACGGTTCAGGTTCTTTCGAATCGATGACGATTGGACCGTAAACGCCTGCCTGCTCCTGCAAACCCGAGTGGCTGTGATACCAGTAGGTTCCGTTCTGATGAAGCTTGAATTTGTATTCGTACATGCCATCGGGTGCGATGCCATGGAAGCTCAAGCCAGGCACACCGTCCATGTTGGCGGGTAGGATGATCCCGTGCCAATGGATTGATGTGTCTTGGTCTAGACGGTTTTTTACACGCAGAGTGACGGTCTCCCCCTCACGCCAACGCAGCAAAGGTCCGGGCAATGATCCGTTGATGGTCATAGCTGTGCGAGGCGAGCCTGTGATGTTTACAGGGCTTTCACCAATAAACAGATCAAATTCGTTACCGGAGAGTACGCTCGGCATACCAGGACTTGTCACCGCCCATACAGGAGTGCGCCAAAGGCCAAGGCCGCCGAGAATGCCACCAGCGGCCAAGCCTTTCACGAATGTCCGCCTAGAGGTTTTGGAGTGCATGCCGTTATGTCCAATCAGTCAAAAGGGAAGCCGCGCGAAACAACAAATGAATTGTCTGGATGAGACTCACTCACCGTTACAAAAGACGAACTCAAACGGTAAGCGAGCTCAGAAGTTGCCACATTTAAACCACCACAGTGATTACATTTCTGTCAGCTTGTGAGCGTAGCTCAAATATTTAGCAATTTTTGTGGTCCATCGCCCTGGCTTTGCTTTCCGCGACAGGAGGCTGGGCATTTTTCGTTTGGGCTACTTGGTACGATTCCATCGAGTTACTCCTGGCCGCTTCCATACGTTCGAAAGTGCGGTCACCTCCGCCTTCAGCCATAGCAAAAGAAGATACGGTCAGAGCAGCGATGACGAACAAGGTTTTGATAGGGTTCATTTGGGTTTCCTCTGATAGATGGTAGCCCCTGAATCCACAACAAAGTTGATGCTCAGGGAAGAGCTTAAGGCTCAATAAGACTATAAGACTGATTCCCTGTCAGGCAGCTTAGGCCAATATTACAGTTGTGTCAGGTTCCGATATTTCTCTTGAGGTGCGATGTACTTAATCCGTATGGTCTATCCACTGTCGGAGTTCGCTGAAACCAATCTCCTAAAATTTAGCCGTTCGGTGTTCTGTGCTTTCGGTCACTTTCACAGGGCTTGACGTTTTTTGAATTTGCACCGGAGTTATAAGTCGACTTAGACGCACCACATTCAACACATAAGTGTTTGATATAGGTGAAAATTGGAAATAGTAGCGTAACGGAAGGTGGCCGCTTGTGAGCATTAATTTTGAAAAAGCGCTTGGCTCCGCCGAAAGAGCGTTAGTTTATCGCAGCCAAAGAGCCGAGGTACTTAGCAATAATATCGCTAACGCCGATACTCCTAACTTTAAGGCTAGAGATTTGGAGTTTTCTGCTGTGCTCGCCAGCCAGACAACACGAGGCTTGAATTCTCCATTCTCTTTGAAAACAACAAACATAAAACATATTGCCATTAACGAATCAGCAAGTGATGGTCAACGTGATGCTTTGTTTTACAGCACGCCTTACCAACCTTCAATTGATCAAAATACTGTGGATGCACAGCTTGAAGTTGCAAAGTTTACTGAGAACGAAATTCATTTTGAAAGCGCTTTTAATAGATTGAACGGAGCATTTAAGGGGCTGCTTAAAGCTCTGCGAGGTGATTAGTAAAATTTACCCAACAATGAAATCAGCGCCTTAAGCGCTGATTTGCGATGGGAAACCGAGTGATTCGACAGCTTTACGAACTTGCTCTGGGTTTTCGCTACTTTCAACGCTTACCTTACCTGCCGCGCGATCCACGGAAACTTTAGCCTCGCTGTCCAACGATTGAATCGCTTTAGTGATTTTGCTGACGCAGCTACCGCAACCAATGCCTGATACGTTTAAGACGAACATGGTTATTCCTCTTGTGCTGAGCGGTCTCTTTTCACCGCGATGACAGCATCAACGTTGACACCGCGGTAAGGTCAAGAGTTATGTTTTGTGGGGTGCGAGCAACGGTTTCGCTCAAGCTATATGGGTATTCCTCAGTCTCAAAGCATTGAAAACTACAGACGCAGAACTGACGCTCATGGCTAACGCAGCGATCATTGGCGACAGAAGGTGCCCCGTCAGCGGATAGAGTAGGCCTGCGGCCAAGGGAATACCCATTGAGTTGTAAAGGAAGGCGAAACCCAAGTTTTGCCGCATGTTTTTTACTGTCGCAACCGAAAGTGCCCGTGCCCGTAGAATCCCCATCAGGTCGCCTTTTACCAGCGTGAGCTGAGCGCTATTCATCGCGACATCAGTCCCTGTACCCATGGCAATGCCCACATCTGCACGCGCCAAGGCCGGTGCGTCGTTGATACCGTCGCCGGCCATGGCAACCTTTCGACCGTATCGCTGGAGGTCCGCCACCAGGCGCTCTTTGTCCTGAGGTTTAACTTCTCCATGAACCTCTTCAATACCCATCTCCTTGGCGACAGCACGTGCGGTGGTGAGCCCGTCTCCGGTGGCCATGATGATTTTTACGTTATCAGCTTTAAGCTTGGTGACTGCTTCTTTGGAGGTCGGTTTTATCGGATCTGAGACCGCCAGTAATCCTGCCAGAACCCCGTCAACTGCTAGATAGATGATGCTGATGCCTTCAAGGCGCAACAACTCTGCACGGTACTGTAAGACCTTAGTGCTTACACCGGCAGCGTCCATCAGTGCTGTGTTGCCCAGCTGTACCTTCTTGCCATCAACAAGGCCACTGACTCCAATCCCAGACCCGGACTCAAACGATTCAGGCTTGGTGAGCGCGATATTTTCAGTTCGGGCGTGATCGACGATGGCGTGCGCCAAAGGATGTTCGCTGCCTTGATCAAGGCTAGCGGCCAGTTGAAGAACATCGTGTGGGTTGAAATCTGGTGTGGCCTCCACACTGTGAAATACCGGCCGTCCCTCTGTCAGGGTCCCCGTTTTATCGACAATCAGCGTGTCGATCTTGCAAAGGTTTTCAATAGCACTGGCGTCCCTGAACAGCACACCCATACTGGCCGCTTTACCCGTCGAAACCATGATCGACATGGGCGTTGCGAGACCAAGTGCACAGGGGCAAGCGATGATAAGTACGGCGACAGCGTTGATCAGGCCGAAGACCCAGCTGGGTTCCGGGCCGAATAGTCCCCAGCCTAAGAATGTCAGCAACGCAATCGCGATAACCCCCATCACAAAGTAGCCGGCGATCGAGTCGGCCATTCTTTGCATTGGCGCTTTGGAGCGTTGGGCTAGAGCAACCATTTGCACTATCTGCGATAGCATGGTGTCGGCGCCGACCTTTTGCGCCTCCATCACCAAGCTCCCGTGAGTATTAAGCGTGGCGCCGATCAAACTATCCCCTGGTCTTTTCATTACCGGCACAGGTTCACCAGTGAGCATGGACTCATCCACCGCACTTTCTCCCTCGAGCACAGAGCCATCAACTGGCACCTTTTCACCAGGTCTGACCCGCAAATGGTCGCCCAAGTGAACATGGGTAAGAGGAATGTCTTCCTCCTGACCATCGGCGTTGATCTTGCGTGCAGTTTTGGGAGATAGGCCTAGAAGGGACTTAATGGCGGCGGAGGTTTGTGACCGTGCTTTTAGCTCAAGAATCTGCCCAAGCAAGGTGAGCGAGATGATGACTGCAGCGGCTTCGAAGTAAACGCCGATGCGTCCATCTTGCATGAAGGTGGTGGGAAAACTTTGGGGAAAGAGGGTTGCTGCGACGCTGTAAAGATAAGCTGCGGAAGTACCCAAACCTATCAGAGTCCACATATTTGGACTGCGATTTCTAACAGATGCTATGCCCCTTACAAAAAAGGGCCACCCTGCCCATAAGGTGACCGGTGTCGCAAGAGCAAACTCGATCCAGTTTTGAACCGAGCCATGGAAGAGTTGTAATGAATGGCCCGCCATGGCTAGAACGGTCACTATCACGGTTAAAGGCAGAGACCACCAAAAGCGGCGCGCGAAATCACGGAGCTCGGTTTTGTCATCGTCATCTAGCGCCGGAATGACAGGTTCTAATGTCATGCCACATTTTGGGCAATTGCCGGGCCCTGGCTGTTTTATTTCCGGGTGCATCGGGCAGGTAAATTCAGTGGCTACTTGGAGCGCGGGCTCTGTAGCCGCGATGCTGGGTTCAGTGCTGGGATGAATACCGCTGTAGTGCTCTGGAGCTGCCCGAAATTTCTCTTGGCATTTCTGGCTGCAAAACTGATAAATCTGTCCCTGATAAGACTCGCCAAATTTACTTGGAGGCGTAATCGTCATGCCGCACACCGGGTCACGTAGATCAGCGTCAGGGGGCGAGGCTGCGTGGGTAGGACCGTGATCGTGGTGGCTCGGTTTATTGGGCATAGCTATTTCTCTTCCTTGTTGGCTTGCGCCTGATTGCCATGGTCATGTGCGCCATGTCCATGCCCAAAAAAATGCATCAATGGACAGATCAACAGAATGAGATAGGGCAAGTATGGATAGACGTGGCTGAAATGCTCCCGCACCACGTAGAAGGCGCCGATCACAATGAACATAATCAGCACAACGCCTGTTTTGCGCGTCCAAAATGGGGTGGTGATGCTTCCAGCCGGATGCTGATGGTTATTCATGATCTAGACCCCAGCGTGTGAGCGAATTGCTCTGATGTCTGCCTCAGAGCGTAGCCAACTCTTGAGGAGACGCGGGTTTAGCGGTCAGTTCAGGCTCACTTCAGGTCAAATTGACCGACCATCCCAGACTGGTAATGACCTGGCACGTTGCAGGCAAATTGAAGTCCAGTTGTATTGTTGAAGGTCCAGATCAATTCCTTTGTTGCTCCTGGCTCGATCAGCATGCTGTTCGGGTCGTTGTGTTCCATTCCAACCATCTTCATCCCTCCCATGCTGTGACCCATGCTGCCCGTCATTTTCCCTGACCCGGTGGGTGTAAGCGTTCCATTCTGGAACATGCTCGCCATTTCTTTTTGGTGCGCCGCATGAGCGGCGGCTTGGCCGATATTGAATTCGTGCAGCAGTGCGCCCTTATTACGAAGGACAAAACGAATAGTCTCACCAGGCTTCACATCGATGTTTTTAGGCATGAAGAAAATATCACCCATCTCCACATCTACCGTACGGGTCACCGCAGAAGCGACGCCAGGCTGGCCGATGTCCTCTTTGCCATGACCTACGTCTGCCATGGCCGTCGCACCGAAGAATAAGGTGATCGCCGCAATAACTGGGGTAACGAGCTTAGCTTTCATGATGACCTCAAGAGCAAATGGAAAACACTAGCTATGCTAAACGGATAGAGCTGCCAGCTAACTGACGTGAACACTACATTTCTGTCAGTTTCCAAGAGTAGTACGGCGCGCATATGACGCCGTACCAACCGAGCGGATCAAACAGCCCATCGGAGGTACCCGGTTACTGATGGTTCTCAGAAAGCATCAGTTTGTGTTCGCGCTGCATTTGGTTCAAAACGTCATCAACCATAGCGTCGTGCTTTTCCATCCAGGAAAGATGTTCCTGAGGCGACATTGATGCTTTTGGGTGATCCTGATGGAGTTGGTTCATGATTTCGCCCAGCAGTTTCATATGCTCGGCCATGTGTACATGGCGCTCTCCCTCTGGGGCTTTTTCAGCTTGCACCAAGGTCGCTTCTGCTTTGTCGCGTAGGCTTTCCATACGCTCCGCAATCCGATCTGCGCCACCTTCAGCCAAAGCAGACGCTGAGATGAGTATCGAACCCACAAAGAAAAGGATTTTTAGATGATTCATGAGGAAGCTCCTTTTTGATCTGTTTTCCGGCTCCCCCAAGGTTTCATGCGGAGGCGTCGGTCGAGTACTAGGGAGTACCCATGCTCGAACCCTAGACAGCACTCGCTGACATCTACCTGAAGCCAATATTACTTTTCTGTCAGTTGCTGGTTGGCAGAAGCATTTCCTTGCAGACTCATCATCACAATCATTCGAGAGCCACCCCCATGAGACTTCTGGTTGCGGAAGACGAACCCAAAATAGGCATTTATTTGCAGCAAGGTCTTGCTGAGGCAGGGTTCAATGTTGATCGCTTTACCAATGGTAAGGAGGCGCTTCAACACGCGTTGAGCGAGGCTTATGACCTGCTGATTCTCGATGTGATGATGCCTGGGCTGGACGGATGGGAAGTACTTCAGAAGGTGCGGGCATCCGGAAAAAATGTCCCCGTGCTTTTTCTCACGGCGCGAGACCGCGTCGAGGATCGCGTCAAAGGACTTGAGCTGGGGGCAGACGATTACCTCATAAAACCCTTCGCTTTTTCTGAATTGCTTGCCCGCGTCAGAACGCTGCTGCGAAGAGGGAGTACAGCCCCCTCCCAAACTCATATGAAATTGGCTGATCTTGAGGTTGACCTGCTCAAGCGCAGGGTTGTCCGTGGAGGCAAACGTATATATCTCACGGCCAAAGAGTTTGCGTTACTCGAATTGCTGCTCCGTCGTCGAGGTGAGGTGCTGCCTAAGTCGCTTATCGCTTCCCAGGTGTGGGACATGAACTTCGACAGCGATACGAACGTCATCGAGGTCGCCGTAAGGCGGCTCAGAGCAAAGATTGATGATGATTTTGAGGTCAAGCTTATCCACACCTCCCGAGGCATGGGCTACATGCTAGATGCGCCGGATTCTGGGACGGGGCTGGAATGAAGCGAATGTCTCTGACTACCCGCATGAGCCTGATGTTCATGCTAGCTGTAACGGCGGTGCTCACCGTCGCTGGACTCAGTTTTAACAGCCTTAGCCGGCATCATTTCAAAATGCTAGATCAGCAGGCGCTAAACGAGAAGCTACACTCGACCCAAAGAATTTTGACGGGATTGAGTAGCATTGACCAGTTCAGTGATGTTAAGCCTGAGTTGGAGGCGCTGCTGGGTGCTCACCGAGATTTGACAGCCCTGATCTTCGATGGTCACGGCAAGACCCTTTTTGCTGATCCAGGTCCAATCGATATTCCTGAAGACTTTCGCACGACCTCAAACAACAACGTTTGGGAGTGGCGTGATGATGAGCAAACGTTCCGGGGAATAACGGCGCAGGCGATTGTGACTGGACAAGAAAAACCGCTGACCGTTATGTTGATCTTTGACGTTACGCAACATATGGCGTTCTTTGAGACGCTTGAACGCTGGTTTTTGATAGGGTTGTTTATAAGCGCGCTGGTCAGTGCGGCGCTGGGCTGGATGGTCGCGAGCAGTGGACTAAGACCTATTCGCCAGGTTACTCAAGTCGCTGCGTCAATGTCTGCTAAATCGCTCAAAGAACGGATTCCTTTAGCGGCCGTGCCTAAAGAGCTTCAGCAGATGGTGCTTTCTTTCAATGCAATGTTATCTAGACTTGACGATGCATTTGTTCGCTTATCAAACTTCTCTGCGGACATTGCTCACGAACTACGAACACCAGTCAGCAATTTGATGACACACACCGAAGTGGTGCTTTCTCGAAAAAGGAATATTGAAGATTACGAAGACAACTTGTATTCGAATCTTGATGACCTGAAGCGTATGGGGCGGATGATCGATGACATGCTTTTTCTAGCGAAATCAGATAATGGTCTGATTACTCATGAAAACAAACCGATAGACTTGGTAGCGCTAGTAGAAAAATTACTCGAGTACTACCGCTTGTTGGCTGATGAGCAAGGCATCGACCTTAAGGTGACAGGGAGGGGCAGCGTCCGAGGTGACGTTCTTATGCTCGACAGGGCTATCTCTAATCTGCTCTCGAATGCCCTCCGGTACACCCCCGCAGGGAAATGTATCAGCGTCGATATAAGGCAGGAAGGGACGTCAATCTCTGTCTCCGTGGAAAACCCTGGAGAACCTATCGCTCCTGAGCACCTTGAAAAACTGTTTGATCGATTTTATCGAGTGGACCCCGCTCGTAGAGAAGGAAACCCAAGTAATGCGGGGCTAGGCTTATCAATCACTCGATCCATTATCGAGTCGCATGGCGGCAAGATATGGTGCACGTCGTCAGATGGAAAAACAGCCTTTCATATACAGCTCCCATGTGCGAGTGCAGAAAATGCCTAATCAACGACACCATATACACCCGAGCAGCTATGTGGTCTTGCGAACGGTTTTCACGGTGTGAACGTCGCAAAACGGAAGCCCGTTTTAACCATTTTTTCAAGAAATTCAGCGTCCCAAAGCAGGTCCAAGCTGACTGAAATGTAATCGAATAGTTTGCGTTCGTGTGGCATCGTGTACTTGCGCTGTGACGTTGGAATTCTTGTGATTATTCCTGTCCAGCCCGCCCTAGAACACGGAATTTGCTAGGTAGCTCGCCAGTGTTTTTAATAAGCGTAAAAGTAATAACTAGATACTCATCAAAAACCTAGAATCAACAGCTTTTGCTGTGAGGAGTCTTGCATGTCATTCCTTAAAACCACCACCGTAGCTGTAGCACTGACAGCGGGTTTGCTTTTGAGTGCAGTTGCTCAAGCACATCCAAAGCTGCTTTCTTCTACTCCAGCAGAAGGGTCGGATGTTGCTGCTCCTGCGAAAATTGAACTGCAATTTTCTGAGAATCTAACGACTCAGTTTTCCGGTGCTAAGCTGATCATGACCGATATGCCTGGCATGCCTAACTCCCCAATGGGCGTTAAAGCAGCCGTTGCAGGCGGTGGAGATCCTAAGACGATGGTTATTACGCCTGCATCGCCATTGACCACAGGTACTTATAAAGTTGAGTGGCGTGCCGTCTCGTCTGACACTCATCCAATCACCGGCAATTTTTCTTTCAAAGTGAAATGATTCATGAGCGACTCAATAAATATAGCTGTTCGCTTTGCTCTATATTTTGATCTGATGCTGTTATTTGGACTGGCAATATTTGGTCTTTATAGCCTGAGGGGAAAAGAGAGAGTATCGGGAGCGGTTTTAAATTTTGAGTCGCTTCTTTACAGTACATCTGTTTTAGGTGTAGCTCTGTCTCTAGCAGCCATGTTGTTGCTTGCGAAAGCTATGAGTGGTGTGTCGGGCTTCATGGAGCTACATCACCATATTTTTCAAATGGTTCTCATGGGGACTGACGTCGGTTTGACCTGGATGGTCCGGATAGTGGCGTTGCTGACGGCTGTTCTCGGCGTTGCTCTGAGCAAGCGCTTTCCGACACTCAGTCTTTGGATTGTCACTGTATGTGGCGCCATTGCGCTAGCGACGCTGGCATGGACAGGGCATGGTGCGATGGACGAAGGGAGCCGTCGTTACTGGCATTTTACTAGCGACATCTTCCATCTCTTGGCCGCAGGCGGTTGGTTGGGTGCGTTGGCAGCATTTGCACTGCTGCTGCGTTTAAAATCGCTGAAAGGTGATCAGGAAGTACGAGTTCTTGCTCGGGTACTGACAGGGTTTGAATCGGCCGGCGCGGTGATTGTAGTGATCATCAGTATAACGGGCGTGGTGAATTATCTATTTATCGTAGGACCGAGCCTCGATGAGGTGATGCTCAGCACTTATGGCCAGTTGCTATTTTTGAAAATCCTGCTATTTGCAGGGATGATCGTATTAGCCACGCTTAACCGTTTTCATCTAAGCCCCTTATTGGAGCGATCAGTTCGCAATGGCGAATACGCTGTCGCGGTGAATGCCTTGCGCCGTAGCATGAAACTTGAGTTTTCAATGGCGGTCATCATTATCTGTCTTGTCGCATGGTTAGGTACTTTAAGCCCTGTCATGGAAATGAGCGCAGCATAGACGTTGGTAACAGCCAATACAGGAGTCTTAAGGGTGAATTGTAAGGGCCATTTGCACCGTCTACACTTTAGCCCATGAAACGCTATGTGCGGTGTTGCCTGATTTTCCTAATTAGCTTGGCGCTTCCCCTTAGCGGGATGGCGGGTGTTCAGGCATCGACTGAACCATGCCCGATGAAAACCATGGGTATAGCGATGATGGATGGTATGGGTCAAGACTGCTGCCACGACATGAAAAGTACCGCTGAGCATGGCAAACCTTGTAAGTCGGGCCAGGAATGCAAAACGGGCGGCATGCTGCAAGTCTCGATCATCAAGCCTCCTATTACCTTGTCCAGTCCAATCGTTCTGCCCTTCTCCAGCCATTTCCCACTCGTACAAACCCCTTCTGGGTTATGGCGACCTCCCCGTACTTGATTCCTGTACCACACTGAGCCTCATTCCGCGTTAGCGGGATGGCATATCTGCGCGCATGTCTTATGAAGCGCGCGGTGGATCATCACAGGAATCGTGAACATGAACTCCAACTGCTTTTGCACAGGTTGGTCCCTCGTGGCCGGCCTGGCGGCAAGCGTACTGGCATTGCCGAGCCTTGCTGGTGCATTGACACTCGATGAAGCGCTGCGGCTGGCCGAAAACAATGCACCGTCGTTGACCGCACAAGACGCCAAAATTCAAGCAGCCACCAGTGCGGCCATTCCCGCCGGCGAACTACCCGATCCCAAGCTACTGCTGGGCTTGCAGAACTACCCCATTGGTGGTGCCGACAGATGGAGCATCGACCAGGACTTCATGACCATGCAAGTGGTCGGGATCAGACAGGAGATGCCCAACAGCGATAAGCGCAAAGCACGTATCGAGGTCGCGGATGCGGCTGTTGATCGAGCGTCCGCTGAGCGTCGAGTGGCGCGTCTGAACGTCCGACAGTCCACGGCATTGGCCTGGATCAGTAGCTACTCGGTTGAGCGTAAAGATGCGATGTTCCAGGACTTCTACAAAGAAAACCGTCTTCTGACCGATACCGTCAGATCTCAGATTGCGGGTGGCCGCGCCCAACCCGCCGATGCGGTGACACCTAAACAGGAAGCTGCCCAACTGGCGGAGCAGCAGGATGATTTAGTTCGCCAACGTGCACAGGCCCGGGCGGCCCTCAAGCGCTGGATTGGCCCAGCTGCCAATGACAAACCGGCGGGCAGCTTGCCTGATTGGCCCATTGAAACCTCTGGATACTCCCATAAGCTGCAACATCACCCTGAATTGGCGGCGTATGTGCCGATGACCCGTGAAGCACAAGCCAAGATCCGTGAAGCTGAGGCGGAAAAGCAATCTGACTGGAGCTGGGAATTCGACTATCAGCATCGAGGCAAACAATTCGGTGACATGGTTAGCGTCCAGTTTTCATGGGATCTCCCGCTGTTTCCTGACTCTCGGCAAAACCCCAAAATTGCGGCAAAGCACGCCGAACTCAACCAACTTGAAGCTGAGCGGGAAGCTCTGTCGCGCGAGCATACCCAGCAACTGGAGGATGAGTTGGCCGACTACGAGCGACTCAATCGTGCAGTCACCCGTAATCAGGAAAGCTTGTTGCCGCTGGCTAAAGAAAAGGTTGAACTCACCATGGCTAGCTACCGTTCCGGCAAAGGTGATTTGAACTCGGTTGTGGCCGCCCGACGCGAACTCATCGAAGCCCGTCTCAAGCAGATTGACGTTGAAGAGCAACGTGCTCTCACCAGCGCTCGCTTGTATTTCTCTTACGGGGAGCCCGCTCAATGAATTTCAAAGTATGGAAAGGGACTTTAGTTGTCGGCATCTCGATTGCCTTGGGTGTTGCCGGAGGTTACTGGTTAGCCCAACCGCGAATGAGCGAAGTAGCTGGTGTCGAGCCGGATCAGGAAGCCAAAGCCTCTCCCGATCGAAAGGTTCTGTATTGGTATGACCCCATGTACCCACAACAGAAATTCGATAAACCGGGTAAGTCACCCTTCATGGACATGCAGATGATCCCCCAATACGCAGATACCAAGGGGGACAGCGGCGGCATTCGAATTGATCCAAGCCTGACTCAGAACCTTGGTGTGCGACTGGCTAGTGTCAGTCGAGGGGTATTTGCCTCGACACTGAACGTGGTAGGTGTTCTGGCCTTCAACGAACGGGACGTTGCAGTCATTCAGGCCCGTACGGCGGGTTTTGTCGAGCGCGTGTACGCCCATGCACCTGGTGATGTGCTGAAAGTGAATGCAGCCTTGGCAGATATCTTGGTGCCGGATTGGGCAGCTGCTCAAGAGGAATTTCTCGCCCTCAAGCGTAGTGGCGATGCTGACTTGCTGACAGCGGCCCGCCAGCGATTGAGGCTCACCGGAATGCCAACTAAGTTAATTGCTCAAGTTGAGCGCAGTGGCAAAGTTCAACCGAACCTGACTCTGACCAGCCCTATTGGTGGTGTGCTTCAAGAGCTGAGTGTGCGTGAAGGTATGACGGTGGCCGCAGGCGAGACGCTCGCGCGTGTTAATGGTTTGAGCAGTGTCTGGCTGGCCGTGGCGGTACCAGAGTCGGAGGCTGGGTCAATCGTCGTAGGGCAAGCAGCCGAAGCGCGTTTGTCCGCGCTCCCTGGAGTTGTGCTCAAGGGCGTCGTCAGTGCGATTCTTCCGGAAACCAGTTCGGACAGTCGCACACTTCGCGTTCGAGTTGAGTTACCCAATCCGGATGGCCGACTCAGGCCAGGTTTGACCGCGCAGGTAAGTCTCAATCGTTCGACGGAGCAAAGTGTTTTGTGGGTGCCGAGCGAGGCCGTCATTCGTACCGGTCGACGTACGTTGGTCATGCTCTCTGAAGACGCTGGTCGATATCGCCCGGTGGAGGTGCAGTTAGGCCAAGATAACGATGGCAAAACGCTGATATTGAAAGGCTTGGAAGAGGGGCAAAAAGTGGTGACTTCTGGCCAGTTCCTTCTCGACTCGGAGGCCAGTCTCAAGGGCGTTGTCGCAAGCTCACTGGACGTTTCGCCATCTACTGTAACCGCAGGCGCTTTGCATGAGGCCGATGGTCAGATCGTTGAGATCAACGACAAAGAAGTCACGCTCGCCCACGGTCCCTTCAGAACATTGGGTATGTCAGGCATGACGATGACTTTCCCTCTCGCCGCTCCAGCTCTGATGAAGGGTCTTAAAACGGGCGACAAGGTTCGGATCGCTGTCAGCCAGACGGAAGATGGTCTGCGAGTTGAGCGTCTGGAACGCTTTGGGAGCCAGCCATGATCGCGGCCCTTATTCGCTGGTCGGTGGCTAACCGCTTTCTTGTGTTGCTGGCGACGCTGTTTGTCACGGCATGGGGGATCTGGGCGGTTCAAAGTACGCCCATTGACGCATTGCCAGACCTGTCGGATGTTCAGGTAATTATCCGTACACCATATCCAGGCCAAGCCCCACAGATCGTAGAAAACCAGGTCACCTATCCATTGGCAACCACTATGCTCTCTGTGCCTGGTGCCAAGACTGTGCGCGGTTATTCCTTCTTTGGCGACAGTTTCGTTTACGTACTATTCGAAGACGGAACTGACTTGTACTGGGCCCGCTCGCGCGTATTGGAATATCTGAGCCAGATACAAAGCCGGCTTCCGGCCAGTGCCAAGCCCGCATTAGGACCTGATGCCACTGGGGTTGGCTGGATTTTCCAGTACGCCCTGGTAGACCGAAGCGGCGGGCATGACTTGGCGCAGTTACGTGCCTTGCAGGACTGGTTCCTCAAATTCGAGCTTAAGACCCTACCGAACGTTGCGGAAGTGGCCACGGTGGGTGGCATGGTAAAGCAGTACCAGGTGCAGCTTGATCCGGTGAAGTTGGCCAGCTTGGGGATCACGCAGTCTGAAGTGACCGAGGCGATCGGCAAGGCCAATCAGGAAACTGGTGGGGCGGTGCTGGAGATGGCGGAGACCGAGTTTATTGTGCGGGCTTCCGGGTACTTGAAGACCCTCAATGACTTTCGTGCTATCCCACTCAAACTGGGCACGGGTGGTGTGCCGGTCACTCTGGGCGATGTTGCCACGATTCAGATGGGGCCTGAGATGCGTCGAGGCATCACCGAACTCGATGGCGAAGGTGAGACCGTCGGCGGCGTGGTAATTCTGCGCAGCGGTAAGAATGCTCGAGAAACCATTGCGGCGGTCAAGACCAAACTCGACGAGCTGAAAAGCAGTCTGCCGGCGGGGGTAGAAATCGTCACCACCTACGACCGCAGCAAGTTGATTGATCGTGCCGTGGAAAACCTCAGCCACAAGCTGATCGAAGAGTTCATCGTCGTCGCGTTGGTCTGCGGAATCTTTCTCTGGCACCTGCGTTCATCTCTGGTGGCAATCATCTCCCTGCCGGTTGGGGTGCTGATCGCCTTCATCGTAATGCGCTATCAGGGTATCAACGCCAACATCATGTCCCTTGGCGGGATTGCCATCGCCATCGGCGCCATGGTCGACGCTGCCGTGGTGATGATTGAAAACGCCCACAAGAAGGTCGAGGCTTGGCACGTGGCTAATCCTGGGGAGGAACTGAAAGGTGAACGTCATTGGCACGTGATGACTGAAGCGGCTGCCGAGGTAGGACCCGCATTGTTCTTCTGTCTGCTGATCATCACCCTGTCGTTCATTCCGGTGTTCACGCTGGAGGCTCAGGAAGGACGTCTATTCGGTCCATTGGCGTTCACCAAAACCTACGCTATGGCCGCAGCGGCTGGACTGTCGGTAACTCTAGTTCCGGTGTTGATGGGGTATTGGATTCGCGGACGAATTCCTAATGAGCAACAGAATCCGCTAAATCGCTGGTTGATCCGGATCTACGAGCCCGCTCTGGACGCCGTATTACGTCGACCTAAAGTAACGCTGCTGGTTGCATTGCTAGTCTTTGTCAGCGCGTTGTGGCCGATCTCTCGTCTGGGTGGTGAGTTTCTTCCCCCGTTGGACGAAGGGGACCTGCTCTATATGCCGTCAGCTCTGCCTGGATTATCGGCGCAGAAGGCCGCGCAACTGCTTCAGCAGACTGACCGTCTAATAAAGACAGTTCCAGAGGTCGAACACGTTTTCGGAAAAGCCGGCCGCGCTGAAACCGCGACTGACCCGGCACCGTTGGAAATGTTCGAGACCACCATTCAATTCAAACCACGCGAGCAGTGGCGCCCAGGCATGACCCAGGAAAAGCTCGTTGAGGAGCTAGAACAAGTGGTGCGTGTCCCAGGATTAACCAACATCTGGATACCGCCTATTCGTAACCGTATCGACATGCTGGCCACCGGCATAAAAAGCCCGATTGGCGTGAAGGTTGCCGGTACCAACCTGACGGAGATCGATGCCGTCACCCAAGCCATCGAGCGTGTTGCCAAGGACGTCTCAGGTGTCAGTTCAGCGTTAGCCGAACGACTGACCGGTGGCCGCTATATTGATGTAGATATCGATCGCAAAGCTGCGGCACGCTATGGGTTAAATATTGCCGATGTGCAATCAATCGTGGCCGGCGCAATCGGCGGTGAAAACGTCGGGGAGACGATTGAAGGGTTGGCTCGTTTCCCAATTAACGTACGTTACCCTCGTGAGTGGCGGGATTCGCTCGGCGCTTTGGAGCAGTTGCCGATCTACACCCCGCTAGGCAGCCAGATCACCCTTGGCACCGTGGCGAAGATCAAGGTCAACGACGGGCCGCCAATGCTCAAGAGTGAGAACGCACGGCCTTCAGGCTGGGTGTACATCGATGTGCGTGGCCGGGACATTGCCTCCGTAGTCGCCGATCTACGCCGGGTCGTCAGTGAGCAGGTCAAGTTGCAGCCCGGCATGAGCCTGAGCTACTCAGGTCAGTTCGAGTTTCTCGAAAGGGCCAACGCACGACTCAAACTGGTGGTGCCTGCCACGCTGTTGATCATCTTCGTGTTGCTCTACCTGACATTTGCACGCCTTGATGAGGCTTTGCTGATTATGGCCACGCTGCCATTCGCTCTCACGGGCGGGGCATGGTTTCTCTATCTGTTGGGATTCAACCTGTCGGTTGCCACCGGGGTCGGCTTTATCGCCTTGGCCGGTGTTTCTGCCGAATTTGGCGTGATCATGCTGCTCTACCTGAAAAATGCATGGACCGAGCGTCAAGACCTCGGTGACAACACAGAACGCGGGTTGATGGCCGCGATTTGTGAAGGCGCTGTCCAGCGCGTTCGACCTAAGGCTATGACCGTGGCAGTGGTTATCGCTGGTTTGTTACCTATACTTTTGGGAGGCGGTTCCGGTAGCGAGGTTATGAGCCGCATTGCCGCCCCGATGATTGGCGGTATGGTTACGGCACCCTTGCTATCGCTGTTTGTGATCCCGGCGGCCTATCACCTCATGCGTCGTCGACACTTGTCCGTTGAGCCTGGCAAGCACTGACGCGTAAAAACGCATACGAAAGGGGCTGCGCTTGCAGCCTCGTTTGAGCTGCACAGCTCGTTTTCATCAGTCTTACATGCGCTGTGGTCAGTGCCATTACCCACCAGCACTTGCCAGAAAACGAACGCCGCCACCACCGCCTTTCGATGAGCCAAAAAAGCATCCTGCTAAAAGGCGACTCAGCATTCGTCACCCTCAGATCTCTCTTGAAATCGGGACGAATGACCCTAATATGATCTTATCTTGCCATCATCGTTTTCAATCATGGATGTTTTTCGGGGGTCGGTCGAAATGGCAGAAAAAGAAGACGCTAAGCCCGCGAGCGGGCGCTTTAACACGAATGATGAGACGAAGCGGATCGTATGGACACAGACCGCTGGTCATTGTGAACTGTGCGGTACGGATCTAACGTTCGACTATCGTGCCGGCAAGCCAATGAAATGGGGCGAAGTGGCGCATATCTTACCCGCCAGTCCCAAGGGGCCTCGGGGACGCGCGGATCATGATGCTGAGGCGCACACTAACGATACTGCTAACCTGATGCTCCTGTGCCCAGGCTGTCATGACAAAATTGATCGTGACGCAGATGGCTACCCTGAAAATGATCTGAGCGGTTTGCACCAAGCGTACCTTGAACGCATCCGACTCGCCGCAACGACCCCCGATGGTGGCAGAGCCATTCCTCTCATCGTCCAGAGTCAGCACTTTCAGACGATCAACGATATCCCCGTTCGCGATCTGTTGGCTGCGATGTCCGCCGAGGGATTAACCGCCTTCGATCAAGGCATCAAAATCGCCTTCGCTGCGCCCGGACCACGTGGCAGGGACACTACCTATTGGCAGAACGTCAAAGACAGCGTCCAGTATGAGCTGGAGCAGCAACTCAAACGTCGCGGCGGCACTTATGGCGATTCGCCCGCGCTAGCAGTAGTCGGCTTGGCCGACATTCCGGCCTTGATGATGTTGGGCCAGAGTATCGGCGACCGTTCCAAACGCTTGATCTTCTCTTTTCATCGCGAGCATCTTTTGCGCTGGCCCGATCAGTCTGCTGAGCCGCCTAGTTTTCTGTTTACGCCTCCACCCAACGGCGATGGCCCACTGGCGTTGGTGCTCTCCATTTCTGCGCAAGTTCCAGTACGCGACGTGACCGACGCTCTACCCGGTGCACGTATTGCAGAGCTGTCGATCCCAGAACCAAGCTACGCGATGGTACAGAACCGTCGGGTGATTCATGCTTTTCGCGACGCACTTCAAATACGACTGAGCCAGCTTGAGGCTCTGACTCCTGACCCCATCCACGTCTTCGCCGCCATTCCTGCGGCATTGGCCATCGAGTTTGGCGCGTTGCTCACAACACAGCATCAACATACATACCTGATCTTCGATCGGGACAAAGAAAACCAAGATCGGTTTACGCAAACACTGCAATTGGGTCCCGTGGCCCAGGAGGCTATGTAATGCTTTTGAGCAACGAACAGACCAAGCGCAGCAGTTGGGAATATTTTCTGCTTCGCGCCGCGAGGGAGATCTCGCTGTCGGAAGCGCAGTACGAAAAAATCAATGACCGCTACTCCCAACTGGAAAAAATCCTCTCGGCTTCCGACAATCCGTTGCTCGCTGAGGCTCATATTTTCGTTCAGGGCTCAATGCGGCTGAAAACGACCATTAAGCCAATTCCCGGGGCGCCTGCGGATCTGGACACCATTGATGCGGACGCGATTATCTGGCTCCCTCACGCTCAAGGCGCTGGTGCGAAGGAAGTTCTAGAGGCGATTGAGCAGCGTTTTAGGGAAGGCTCCCGCGTTCAGGAAGAAGTTAAGCAACTACGTCGTGGTATTCGAATCGTTTATGCAGACGAAAATCCAGGTTTCCACATCGATGTCACACCTGCCCGGGCGATCAACGGAAATGGCGAAGCAAACGGCGAGGGTAAGCTTGAGGTTCCGGATCGAGTCACAGGATGGAAAGCGAGCAGCCCTATTCCTTACTCGAATTGGTTGCAGGTCGCTTCCGCCCAGGAAATCTCTCTGGAAAGCTTAGTGGTTGCCAAAAGCCAGCGGATGCTTGATGCCGCGACCCAAGATCCTTTGCCGCATTATCAGGATTACATCGATCAAGATCCCCTGCGTGCGACCATTAAGCTGCTCAAGCGGCATCGCGATGAATGGGCCATCAAGACAAGGAGCGCTGATACTCGCCCAATATCTGCGGTCATCACCACTCTAGCCACGCACGCATACCTGGATGTCGTAAAGGAGTCGCAGTCGAAGCCTCTGGCACCGCTCGATGCAATTTTGGAAATCGTTCGCAGAATGCCGCAGCACATCGCGCATAGAGGTAGCGACTGCTATGTCTGCAACCCTGCCGATAACGGCGAAAACTTTGCAGAGAAGTGGAATCGACCGGGCGAGGGGCAAGGCTACCGTCAGGCATTCGCCAAGTGGCATGCGGACGCCAGTGCATCTGTGTCATTAGGTTTGGAAAGTTTTGAATCCAATGACTCCTTTGCCGAGGCAGTGAAAAAGAACTTCGGTATTGCGCCGGCGTTCATCACGGCAGTGAACAATGAAATCCCTGCGAATTGGACGATGCCCGGTCGACCGGATGGCACTACTCGAAACTCTGCTTCGATGGGTTCGCTCTTCGGAGGGGCCAGCGGTGGCGGAACCTCTCAGTCGAGCGTAAAGCCAGTTGGACGCCTTGGCTGATCCTATTAAGACACCATTGCAGCGCGGAATCGCCGCACTGCGTAACACCCTAGGTCAGGATGCTGCCGATGCATTGCTCCAGCCCGCACCCATGCGGGCTGACGAAGCGGCGTGCTTTCACTTCCCCTTGCCCACCGATTACACGGGGCAGGAGCGGCGACTGCGTATAGGTTTCCCCTCCAACTTTCCCCGCGGGCTCTTGCGGCTGAACGTCGAACCCTCTCCATGGCTGGTTTGGCCGCATGCCACTAAGTCGGGGCTTTGCCTTCATGGCTTTCAGGAACGCCCCATCATGGGCTCCCCGGAGGTCGTGGTAGAGGACAGCCTTGCTCGCTTGGCCCAGATCGTTTCGTTGTCCAAGATGGGATCAAACCAGGCAACACGCGATATCGAATTTCAGAATGAGATCACTACCTACTGGTCGTTTCAGCACGGGCAGTCATTCCAGAACCTCTTACTGTTGGATCGACCTCAGGCTGCCTCGCAGTTGTTTGCGCTCAGCGATCCGCGCCGAGCTGTGCCATCCGGTCAGGAAACGGTTTGGTTAGCATCGAATGTAGCTGCACTCAAAGGGCATTACCGACGGGTCGTCGGGCGCTCTGCTGTCATTCGTGCGGCCGAAACTCCCGGTTTTTACGTCAAGCTTCAGACTTATCCGGATATCCGCACCCCGGATCCAGAAGATTTATTGCTGTGGCTAAAGCCACACCTTCAACCAGACGATGCCGAGCAATTGCTGGCATGGTTTGAGCTGCATGGAACGTTGGCGAGTCGATGGATTGTTCTGGAGCTTCCAGGAGGCGCAGATGCTCCAACATATTGTCTCAATGTGCGTTCGCTCGGTGTACAGCAGGAGCGGGGGGCAAAGTTTGGCTTGCGTACAGCTCGCCGGCGGCCAGCTATCGCAAATGCTCATCCTCCGGCGCTCGTCCGAGCAACTGCCCTGGATGTGCTTGATCGAGCGTCTATCCTGTCCCGCGATATAAGCGGCACTGCACAGCACCTTGAAAATGCTCGAGTCGTTTGTGTTGGCGTTGGCTCATTAGGCAGTACGGTGGCAATACAATTGGCACGATCCGGTGTCGGCCACCTTACCCTCATCGATCCTGACACTTTGGTGTCAGCCAATCTGGGGAGGCACGTTCTGGGAGCGGATAGCCTAGGGAGGCTGAAAGCCTCAGCGTTGAGGGACAAGATTCTGTTAGATCTTCCGACGACAGAATGCACCGCTTATTCGACTTTTGCCGAAGTAGTGATGAGTAGCAAACCAGAAGTGTTCGATAACGCAGATCTGGTGGTGATCACGACAGCAGACTGGCAGTCGGAGGTCACTGTATGGCGAACCAAATCCAGCGGCGCTCCTTGGGGGCTTTTACAAGCCTGGAGCGAACCGTATACCCAGGTCGGCCATGCTCTATTCGCACCAGGCGGCACCTTTGATGGCCGTCAGTTGTTCACGGACGTCGGCGATTTTTTGCATAGATTTACAGAGTGGCCGGGAGGCGGTGTTGTTCCACTGCCCGCGTGTGGCGAGAGCTTTATCCCAGGCGGCTCGCTGGGAATGACCAATATCGCCTCTATGGTGTCGCACACGGCCTTACGCGCATTGACCGGCAAGATCGCCACTGCATCTTGGGTCAGCAGCATTTATAGGCCTGAAGATGTGCTGAGCCTAGGAGGCCAATACCATGGGCCCAAACTGCCAGAGGGGACGCAGCAAATCCTACTCGAACGCGGATGGCCGGAAGATAAGGACGAAATGGTATGACGGATATCGCATGGCGCTGGCGATGGCCGGAGGTGGACTCCGAGCTATTGGTGTCCCAGGCGGTCGCGGACATCTTGGATAGTCATCGGCAGGGCCTTTTTGGCGTGGAGCGAGGTGGACAGTTATTCGTCAACCCTGTTGATCCGAAAGGTTTGCTGCTGGCCTTGGCCACGTTGCCTCATCGCGCCGATCGGTCAGGCTGGTCTTGGCTAGAGTTGGATGCGGCGCGGTGCCGTCAGGAGATCCAGGCTGCCAACGAACAAGGGTTACGCCTGGTGGGCTATTGGCATACGCATCCCCAATCCGTTCCGGTGATCTCTCCGGCAGACATCGGTAGTTTCTCCAAATTTGCTGCACGTTACACGCAGGATCTGCCGCACCCAATAGCCATTATTGTCGGCAAGTCCGAAAAACCAGAAGGTATCAAGGCGTGGTCGTTCAGGGACGGCAGATATGTTGAGGCAACCTGGGTCAGATGAACTTCAAGTCAGTGCGGTGGAAGGCAGGTCAGCGTTTATAGTTACCCGCTAGCATTAGGGCGAAGAGCTCTGCCTGAAAGCGGGCATCATCCAATGCGTTATGGTTCGGTTCGCTGAGTGGCTTCAGCGCAGCGGTCATTTTGGATGATTTTGTTTCCTTCCAGCTGCAACCTACAGCGCCCATAAAGTAGGCCTTCATGTCGATAGCGGTAAAACCAAAGGGGTTGGTTTCCAGGTATTTGTGGAAGTAGTAATTGACGAATGACCAGTCAAACGGTGCATTGAGTCCTACGAAAATGACCTTTTGCCCCGTTTGGCAGGACGATCTCAGCCACTGATCAAATGTCAGCATCGCCTGTTGCGGAGCGAGACCCTCGCGCTCCAGCTTCTCCAGACTCAGCCCCGATACTGCCAGCGCTTCGGGGTCGTGTTTCGGACTGTCAGGCCGTAGTTCAAGATATATGGACGTTTCAGGTTGGGCTACAAGACAAGCTCCAATGGAAAGCAGACTGTAATCGCCTGGTATAGGCCCAGAAGTCTCGACGTCGACGGAAACATAAAGCTCATTAGGGTGCATGTCATATCCTTTCGTGTAGTTAACTGATCACGCTCAGGCTCTTAGCCATGTGAAGGTGGAAAGGCAGGTATATCCATTGCCCCATTTTTTGCTGTTTCACTCGCTATCCGGCGTTCGAGCAGCGGCAGTGCCTGTCTACCAGCGGATTGCGCGTTCCTTTGGTCAGCTCTGGGCCCAACCATGATGATGTGTGTCATTCTCTGATGGCGGATGAGGGCCGGACGATCATGAGTGAAACTGAGCGTTGGATAGTAAAATCCCAGAAAACTGAGGACGGAACTGGCGACATCATCATTGATCTGCCTCAAGAGTTGCTTGACCAAATGAGGTTAGGTGTTGGGGACGACTTGGAGCTAACGGTATTGAATGGCACATTAGTCCTGACGCCCGTCCGCAACGCAACATCAGTGCGGCCCATGTTTGCTGGCGTCCTGCGTCAGGATGCCAGTCATGCTTACCGCATGCGTCTGGAGACGCTTCTTCATATTTCTGTCAATGCTTCGGATCTGGACATTCACGACATGATAGTAGCTGGCTTCTCGGCCAGCCTGATCAAAATGCTTTGTGATGATGGAACCCTCAGCGACGAAGAACGCGACAGAATCATTCAACCCAAAACGCTCAAAACAAAACTGTCAGCCAATCAGCTTTTAACGTCGCATGAGAGCGATCGCCTGTTCCGTTTTGCACATATTACCGCTATGGCCGAGGTGGTCTTCGGTGACAAAGGGAAGGCCAAACATTGGCTTTCCAAACCCAAAGCCCGTTTTTTAGGAGAAAGCCCATTGGCGATGGTCACTACAACCTTTGGCACACATCTAGTCGAAGAAATGCTGATTCAAGTGTCTGAGGGCATGTCATTTTGATTCAGTCGCAGCCAAACGGACTCTACCGCTCCTTGAGTAACATGGATTTCATGCACCAATACCGGCGTCGCATAGCCGAATACGGCATGCACGGGCATCCATGAAGCACTAGGTTTCACCCGCATCGGCACCTACCGCTAGGTAGGGTTCACGCACGGCAATGGTATAGCTGTGTACTGGCGCAAACCACTTTATCCGGTGACAACTCGATAGAAATCATCCCGTTCAGTGAGATGAAGGGAGAAGACGGAACAGCCATGAGATCACCCTGCTGCTATCCGTCGGCATCGGAACCTGGTGATCCGCTGGGAGCTAAGCTGAATGATGCTTCTCGTTCGAATCGGTTTTTTGGATCGGCAGGAGGTACAAATGAATTTGGCAGATTATGTTTCAGTGCTTTCTGCAGGCGAGAAAATAGACGGATGCCAACTCGCCCCCTCAGATGCAGTGGCTTTCGCCAGTCTGCATTTTCCTTCCCGTGCCTATTGTCTTGTTGCTGATTGGGCAATATTGGATCTCGACATTACAACACGTCAGCGAAAAGCCATTACGGATAGACAGCTAATTCCTGCTCTCGTTTACGCTTTGACCGTTATCCAAGACAGTAAAGGCCGCTTCCCGCCTGGTGATTGGGTCCGATCAACGCTGGGTGTTTCCTTCACCAATGACTGCTTATTTCGAACAAAAAACACAGTGTATGTGCTGATGGGGACCGGTCGAAGGTTGCGCACGGATTTAGACATCGCACTGAGCCTGTGTTGAAAAAAGACTATTTCCGCACAGGTGATTGACCGGTCGCGCTCACATGGTGTTTCGGCATAAATGATTGCTCTCGCTGTTGTGTCAAACTATGTTGTTACCAATCGAGCCCCGTATTTGAAGTGCGACCCGTCTGTGTCAGTCTATGTTGCTGTTGTGTGGCCCCCGGATCATCCTACAGGCCCCGATTTACGAGAGGGGCTGTGTCAAACTATGTTGTTGGTAACCACGCCGGGTCTCCAGAACCCTCACGACGAATGGATTCGACATCGATGCCCACCTCTTTTTCCCCAATCGGCGAGCGTTTGCACAATCGCCGGTTTGCGGTCGCCAACAACAGCCAAGGGCTCTCCGGCGCTGGTACGGTGTTCCATTATCAAGTCGAAGGCGACGCCATCTCCAGCACCTACCAAGGTGGGCGGATTCGCACCGGCCGGCAGGTTGGGCGAGTAACCGGCGCGGACACTGTCGAGCTGCTCTTTCAATGCCTGACCACGGAAGGGGAGTTGCTGGCGGGTTGGTCGCGGGGCACGGTGGGTGTTGATGATGCCGGGCGTACCACGCTGGCGTTTGTGTGGGGTTGGTTGTCGGGTGCGACCGGAGGCGGCGAGTCCAATTATGTAGAGCTTTCGGTGTAGCGAAAAAGATCGGAAACAAAATCGGAAAATAGGTTAACAAAAGTTTGTATAGATAAGCCGATTCATCCAGCTACTATTGGTCCTTGACGGAAAAATAGATCCGAAAATAAATCGGAAAAAGGTGAGGTAAATGGCGCAGCTATTTATATCTGGAAACCACTGGCTGGAACCTGTTTGGCCCTCTCCGGGTTTCCCTGCGTCTATTTTACGTACGGCAGAAACACTGTCCTTTCGCGCCGGCAAGCTCACTGGCTTGCTCCACGAAAATACCGCTGCCCGCATCGGCGGCTTGATGCGAATCACCAATAGCTATTACAGCAACCTGATTGAAGGCCAATTCACCGAACCTGTCACATTGTCGGCGCGACTACCCAAGCGCGATGCCAAGGCGTTGCGGGAGCTGGCTGAAAGTCATATCGGTGTTCAGGCGTTGCTAGAGCGGGCACTACGTCGACCTAAAACCGCAGAGGTTCCTTGGAGCCTCTTCTTCGAGCCCGAATTCATATCTGTCATTCATCGTCGTCTTTTTGCGGATGCGAGCGATGACGACCTGCGACTAAGCGATGGCCGACTGCTTATACCGGGCCAATTGCGTGATACCGCACAACGCAATGTGTTGGTCGGTGACCACGCCGCGCCAGCATGGGAGTCTGTCACTCCGATGCTCACACGCCTTCAACACGTATACGGCGGGCAGCCAGACCTGACCTCACGCGTTCTCGGTGCCCTTGCTTATCACCATCGCCTAGCGTTTGTTCACCCGTTCGAAGATGGCAACGGGCGAGTTGTGCGTATGGTTACGCACTTGCAGCTCATGCGCCTGGGACTTGCGTCCCCCTTATGGTCACTTTCTCGAGGGCTGGCGCGAAAGCAGGACGAGTACTACGCACGTTTGCGATCTGCCGATCAGCCTCGGCGAGGAGACTTGGACGGTCGCGGCCAGTTGACGCAAAGCGGGTTGTTCGAATTTGTAGAGTTCATGCTGCAGGTCTGTATTGATCAGATGGAGTACGTAGAGCAAGCGATGGACCTGGTTAGCCTGCGCCAGCGACTTGAGCGAGTAATCGGTCTTGAGCGTCGCTTCGTCGAAGCTGGTGTAAAACAGGAAATGGCCAAGGCCATTCACATATTGCTGACTCAAGGCGAAGTTGCTCGTGCGGACTTTAAAACGTTTTCCGGCCTCCATGACCGAGTGGCGAGCGAGCAGCTTAGAAAACTGATCGAGATGGGGGTGGTTGAAGCACCGTCCGCTAAGTCTCGCTCGGTCTTTCCCGGTCTACCGGTCTGGTTTGCGCAGATGGTATTTCCAGATCTGCATCGGCGCTTTCACTGACGGTAGAAGTACATACACAGGTTTGTACGCCCGATCACGGCACAAACTCCACCCGCAACCCCCGCCCCGCACTGCGTCCCTGGTCATCCGTAACCCGCAACCGATACTCCCCCGATTTGCCCGGCCGCCAGTTCAGCGTGGCTTGCGGCGGCCCCTGGCCGATCAGCGTTTGGTCGGCAAACCAGTACAGCGTCGCCGCATCGCTGGCCGCGTTGGCATTCAGCGGGATGCTTTCCTGGGGTTGGGACAGTCGCAACTGATAACTCACCTGGGTCAACGGCGAACGGATTTGCGGCGCTTCGCTTTGGTCGCCGATGCGGTTGTGCTGGCAGTTTTTCATCACGTTGGGCGGCGTGCGTCGGGGCAGGCCGGCGGCGCGGTACAGGCGCTGCACGTCGCTGGGCCAGAACTCGAAGACTTCTTCACGGGTGTGCTGCGCCTCGAACGGCGGGCAGGCGGCTTTGCCGGTGCGTGTGTCGATCAGCACCGGGCGGTGCAGGTTGGACACGCGAATCGGTGAGACACCGGGGATGTACCAGGTCTTGCGGGTTTGCGGGCACCAGCGGTTGGGCAATTCGCCGGACGCCGCGCAGACCTCGATGCGCACCAGCCCGGGCGACGCCTTGTCGGGTTTTATCACCACGTTGGGCAAGGCCAGGGGCAGGGCGTCGGCGATGCGGAAGAACAGCGGCGCGGCGGTCTTGGCGCCGATAAACGCCGGGTTCGGCCGGCCGTCGAAGTTGCCCACCCACACCACCAGCACGTAAGGGCCCACCAGCCCGGCGCTCCAGGCATCGTGGAAACCCCACGATGTGCCGGTCTTCCACGCCGTGCGCCAATGGCGGCCGGGCAAGCCGTCCGGGCGCGGGTTGCGGCGCAGCATGTCGCGCACCATGAACGCGGCTTGCGGTGTGAGCAACTGTGCCCCGGTGGATGGCGGCTGCTCCCGCAAATAGCGCAATGGCCGCAGATGCCCATCACCGGCCAGCATCACATACAGGCGCGCCAGCTCTTCCGGGGTCATCTCGCCGCCGCCGAGGGCCAGGGCCAGGCCGTAATGGCTTTCATCGCGCAGGCCCTTGATGCCGGCGCGTTGCAGCAACCCATACAAGGACGGCGATTTCACCTGGCTGGCCAGCCACACCGCCGGGATATTGCGACTACGGATCAAGGCATCGCGCGCCGTCAGCGGGCCGACAAAACTGCCGTCGAAATTTTCCGGCTGGAAGTAGCCGAAGTTACTGGGCAAATCCTTGAGGATGCTCATGGGGTGGATCACCCCCTGGTCCAGCGCCAGCCCATACAGGAAGGGCTTGAGCGTGGAGCCCGGCGAGCGTCGCGACAGCACGCCATTGACCTGGCCGTGAATGCCTGTGGATAAGTAGTCCGCCGAACCCACCAGCGCCTTGACGCTCTGATCGCGGCTGTCGATCAGGATCGCCGTGGCGTTCTCCACCCCGGTGCTGCGCCGTTCGGCGATAAAGCCTGTAATCAGCCGTTCGAGCAATTGCTGCAAGGGTAGGTTGAGTGTGCTGTTCAGCTCATTGCCGGGCTGGGACGCCAGCAACTGTTCGCTCAAATGTGGCGCCAGAAACGGGATCTGCTGGCGGTTGCGCGCCTCCAGGGGCAGCTCCAGCAAACTGTCGTTACGCGGGTCTTGTGGATAAGCCGCGCGCCAGTCGGCCATCAAGCGCAGCCGCGCGTTTTGCAGCGACGGCCCGAAGCGCGCACGCCGGCCCGGCTGCTGTGGAATCACCGCCAGCGCCAGCGCTTCGGACAACGACAACTGCGCCGCTGCCTTGGCAAAGTAGATGCGGCTGGCGGCCTCGGCGCCTTCGATATTGCCACCCATGGGCGCCAGGTTCAGGTAGGCCTCAAGGATGTCGTGCTTGCTGTAGCGCGCTTCCAGCCACAACGCCAAGGCCATCTGCTGCAACTTGCCCGGCACCTGCCGTGTGTTCAGATCCCACAGGCGCCGCGCCAACTGCATGCTCAAGGTCGAGCCGCCCTGGCGCTGGCCACCGCTGTAGGTGGCCATGGCCGCGCGCAGCAATGCCGGGGGATTGATCCCCGGATGCCAGTAGAAATTGCGGTCTTCCTTGAGCAGCAACGCCTCAACCAACGACGGCGAAATCCGCTCCAGCGGTAGCCATAAGCGGTATTGCCCGTCATCCGCCAAGGTCATGCGCAGCAGTGAGCCGTCGTCGGCCAGCACCACTCGCGATGAGGTCGCCGCTTGTTCCAGCGGGGCATGGGGCCACAGCCGCACCCCCACCAGGACCACCGCTGCTGCGAACAGCGGCAGTGTCAGGCGTTTAAGGCTTGGTAATTTCAAGCTCGCCTACTTTGCCGCGCCCTTGCAGGGTGGTTTCGTACATGCCTTCGGCGTAGGCCGGTGGCGTGTTGAACGTGCCGGCGTTGGTGGCGCGTACGCGGTACACGAATGTGCCTACATCGCGCAGCGCAGTGCCGTACAACACCACTCGATCATCGCGTACGTCCACATAGTCCGGCTGCCAGTTGCTCAGCTCGGTTTCGCCGATGGGCGCTTGCCAGGCCGGTTCTTCCTGGCTGTCTTCTTCGACGTATTCGGACTCTTCACCGTCCTCGGAACTGGCGGCTTCCGGCTCCGGTGGCAAGTTATACACAGGCTCGACGCCACCCGGCAGCAGATCGACCACGGCCACTTGCTGCACTTGGTCACGGTCGGTGGCCCGCAGGCGCAAGCGCACCAGGAACTCATCGCCCACCGCGACTTTGCTCACCGGCTCGCCCTTGAGGTCGAGGTACTCGTGGATGATTTCCAGGCCATTGCTGATCGGCTTGAGCTTGGCGCCCTTGTCGAAACCGGCCTCGCTGAGCATGTAGAAGGCGGCTGGGCCGTCGGTTTTTTCCATGACCAGTTTTTGCGTGGTTCCCGGCACCGCAGCACGCGGCGGCTGGCCGGCCATCTCCAGCAATTGCTGTTGTTTGTCACCCAACCAGGCGGTGGCCTTCAGGGTCATGTCGCTTTGCGCGCGCTGGCCATAGGTGTCCAGGGCCCGCAGCAACAGCGCCGCCGACAGCGAGTTGTAGCGCTGCTCGTTGAGACGCTTGCCGAGTTTATCCAGCAGCGCCACGGGCACATCATCGAGCAACTCGGGGAAGTGCCGCGCCAGCAGGTGCAGGTGTTCGGCATCGTGCACCAGCGGGTCGTAATACAGGCCGTCGCTGGCCCACTTATCCACAAGGGCACGCCACGGAACCTTGCGGAACAGCGCATCGGCCTGGCGATCCTGCTTGAGCAACTTGTAGCTGGCGGCCAGGTAAGCGGCGCCCAGGTCGTTCTGCCAGCTGTCCTTGAAGTAGCTCTCGTAGCGCTCGCGGATATCGCTCAAGGCACCGCTCACCAGAATCCCCTGACGGCTCAGCAGGTAACTGGCGTAGGCGCGATTGCGCAATTCCGACAGACCTTCACTCGGACCGTTGGCCAGGTCTGTCAGATACGCGTTCGAGCGCACCAGCAGGTCTTCCGGCACCGGCAACCCGCGCTCCTTGGCTTCGATCAGGAAGTCGGTGGCGTACAGGCTGGCGTACGGTGCCACGTCCGGGTTGGCCGCCCACAGACCAAAGCCACCGGCTTGGTTCTGGCGTTGACGCAACATGCGCACGGCACTGTTGAAGGCTTGCTCGGCTTGCGGCGCGTTGCCACCCCAAATCAATGCGGGCATGGCCTTGGACACCAATTGCTCGGTGCAGGCGTAGCCGTAGTCATCCAGGTAATGCTTCAGGCCGTTGGCCCACACCAGCGGCGAGGCCGCCACGCCCACTTGCACGTCGCGCAGTTGGCTGAACAGCTCGCGGGTCGGTTTCAACTCTTTGCTGGCGCTGTCGAAGCGGCCCAGGCTCAAGGCTACGCGGTGCTCGCTCAGCGGGCGGATCGACGTGGTCTCGGCCACCTGGATGCGCTTGCCATCCGGCAACACCGCGACAAAGCGCAGGTCCGCCGAACCGAGGGTGTCGCCCACCTTGATCTTGAACTCGGCGGTGCCTTCCTTGCGCGGTTGCAGGGCCAGGGTGCTGCCCTTGTCGCCCTGCACCTTGAGGCCGTCGCTGGTCTGCACTTCAAACTTCACGTCCGCCGCCGCATCGAGGTTGCTGAACACTCCGGCGCTGACGTTGAACACATCTCCCGGCGCGACAAAGGCCGGCACGTTTGGCGTGATCACAATCGGCCCGCGCACGTCGGTCGTGGCTTCGCTGACGCCCACGCTGTCGCTGTCCACCGCCACCGCAAACAGATGCAGCTTGCCGTTGAAGCTGTCCGGCACCTGGTAATGCAGCACGGTTTCACCGGCCGGCAAGTCCACCAAACCGGACCACCACGCCACGGGTGGCTGATGTTTACGCTTGAACGGGTTCAGGTGATTGGCCAGGGCGCCTTCCGTATCGCCTCCGGGCGCTGCCCCACTGAGCAGGCGGCTGAATTCCGGCAGGATCAGGTCAAGGATCTGACTGGTGCCGACCTCCAGCGCACGCTTCTGGAAGAAGAAGCCCAGCGGGTCCGGCGTCTGGTAGCGCGCCACTTGCAGGATGCCTTCGTCCACCGCGTACACCACCGCGCGGCCTGGACGGTCGGCGTTGACCTTGATGTCGAGCCGTTGCCCCGGCTCGATCTTCGCCGGGCCTTCGACCTTCAGCGCCATGCGCCGCGCATCCAGGTTGATGCTGAACGGCACCACGCCGTAGGACAGTGGGCTCATGTACACCTCGGCCGAGCCCATGTCCCGCACAAACTGCACGTTGACGTAGGCATTGCCTTCAAGCCCCGCAGGCACGCGGATATGTTGCACGCTGTTGGTGCTGTCGGCCTTGAACCACTGCTGGGTGTAGACCTTGTCGCGCTCGATGGTAATCAAGCCGGCACCGGTGTAGGGCGCACGGATGCTGATGGCAATCTCGTCACCGCTGGCGTAGCTGCGTTTATCCAGGCGCAGTTGCAGCTCGGCGTTGCGCTCCAGGGAGCGCGAGGTGTTGCCACGCCCGGCCACGCTGTAATCGATCTGGTTGAGCAGGTTGCCGTTGGCGTCTTTCAGTTGCAGGGTGAAATCCCCCGGCGTGCCTGTATTCAGGGCCTGCTTGGCGCCTTCTTTCGTCATCACCAGCGGTGAGGCCGGCTGGCTGATGTTCTTGATGCGCGACTCGTACTTGTAGGTGCCGTTGGACTGTTTCACCAGCACCGACACGTAGCGGTGTTCGACCACTTCGCTGGTCAGGCCGTCCACCGCCACCGGCGTCAGGTCTGGCGCGACGGCCAGCCATTGCACCTGGCGCGGCGCATCCTTGGCGACGTACGACAGCGAGTCCTGACTTTTCACACCAACCAGGTAAGGTGCGGACGACACCAGCAACGCACTTTGCGCCGCCACATTGCGACCGCCCTCGGCTTCGAACACTTGCGTCATCACCTGCAAGCGATAGGTGCTGTTGGCGAAGCGTTGCAGGTTGAGGTCAAGCACGGCCTGGCCGTTGTCATCCACGCTGGTTTCGGCCAGGTCTTCGGTAGTGGCGTCTTCCAAGCCATCGTTGAGGCGGAAGCGGTAGTCGGGGTAGCGCTCGAAAGCCGCGAGCGTCGGGCTCAAGGACATTTTTGCAGTCACTCGACGGCCCGCGGCCGGGGCGCCGAACAGGTGCATCGCGGTGACTTTGGCCACCACTTGGTCGGGTGGAATCCAACCCAGCACCGGCGTGTCGTGCAGGCTCAGGCCGACCTTCATGCGGTCCGGTTCGAAGTCGCGGACCTTGAAGCTCACGCTGCCCAGGTCGGTGCGGGTCTGCTTCTGGCCGATCAACTGCAAGGTCGCGGTGTAGTCCCCGGCGGGGGCGACTTCGCTGCTGGGGAAATCGAAGGTCTCAAAACCGCTGGCAGACAGCTTCAGCGGCTGGCGGATCACTTCCAGGCCGCGCGGGTCGGTGATTTGCAGCTCCACCGGCAGGCCTTGCAGGGCGCCTTGCCAGTTGCCGCTGCGCACGATCATGCCCAGGTGCGCGGTTTCGCCCGGGCGGTACAGGCCGCGATCGCTAAACAGGTAGGCGCTGAGGCGATCAGTCGCGCCGTCCTCTTCCAGACCGCCTACATCGAAGCGCGACAAATCCAGCTGCTGGGACTGACGGGCAATCGGCAGGAAGGATTGATCGTTGCCGCGAGTGACGACATACATCAGCGGCGTTTTCTCACGGCGCAGTTCATCCAGCTTGGCGAAATGCGCGTGGCCTTCGGCGTCGGTGCGCCCGCTGCTGACCGGCAAGCCGTTGCGGCCAATGATGTCGACTTGCGCATCGGATACTGGGGAGCCGTTGCCGATGGACTGCACATACACATCATGGCTGCCGTCGCTGGAGCGCTTGGCGATGATGCCCAGGTCCGTCACCACGATAAATCGCAGGTCGCTGGTGCTGCTGCGCTCGTACTCGAAGGTGCGTTCGACCGGCTCATCCTGTGGGCTGAGCTTGAGCACGAAGATGCCGCGCCGGCCGCCGTTGGCGGTGAGGTAGTGGCCGAGGTCGACGTTGTCGTACACGGTCTTCGCAGGGTCATTGGACGACAGTGGAATGTCCAGCGACTGACGCTCCACCATGCGGTCGAAGTACTCGTTGCCGAAATTCGGCCGGGCAAAGCTGCCGCTGCTCTGGTCCACCAGGTGTTGCAACTGGTTGGGCAGCAGGCGGGCGATTTCCACATGTGCGCCAGGCACGCCACGGGCCATGAAACCCAGGCGTTTTTCGCCATTGAGGCTGAGCAATGCGCCGTCAGACAGGAACTGCAATGTGCGCGGATACGCCGGCATGCTGATGAGCGACGCCGTAGGATTCTTCGCCAGATAGCCGCCGATGGCTTCCAGGTTGGCCGGCACACGCACATAGACAGCCCGACCGGCTGGCGCCTTGAACTTGAAGGCGTGCAGGGTGTTCAGCGGTTCGACGCTGGGCACGTGGGTCAGGTTGACCTTGCTGCTGCGGGCGAGCAGGGCGTCGTCGATGTCGTTGCTGGTGTAGGGGCGCGTGTCGTCTTCGGCTTTTTCCGGCAGCAGCCAGGCCTGCACCTTACCGGCGATGGTGTCATCGGCTACGGCGCTGGAGCTGCTGAACATCAGCACCGGCTCCGGTTCGCCGCGTTCGTTATCGACAAAGCTCACGTCGGCGCCGGTAAAGGTCAGGCGATAACGCCCGGGCACGGTGACTTCGGCCACCAGCGGCGCCGTGCTGGCGTTGCCGCCGTCGCGGGCCTTGAGGCCTTCGTCGAGCTTGGCGCTGACCGGGGTGCTTTCCAGCGGGGTGGCCAGGGCGGCGGAGCGCACGTAGGCGTTGAGTTTTTTCTCGTCGAAGGTGATTTCCGGGCGGTTGGGCAACTGGGCGTCGCGGTAGGCCAGGCCTTTACCGAGGGTCACGGTCACGCGTTTGCGTAGGCTGTCTTCATCCACCGGGTGGGAAAAATGGAAGGTTGCCACCAGCTGTTTCAGCGTCGGGTTAGACGGGTCCTGATACAGCTCGTTTTGCGCCAGTGTGGCGCGGAACGGCTGGGTGGAGAACTGGGCACTGTATTGGTCGAGCAATACGCCGTCGGCCAACAGGTTTTTCTTCGCCAGGTCCAGGGTGTAACCGGCGTCGATGGGCCAGTCTTTCTCCGGCACGAACAGCAATGTGCGGTCATCGGACCAGCGCCACGTGCCCGCCACGCTCGGTTTGAGGGTGATGCCTGCGCTCACCGGCTTGCCAATCGCCGCCAGCGGAGCCACGGACTCGGCGAAACGCACCTGCAGGTTATCCACAACCGGCGTCTGTTGGGTGTAGTCGGTGAGGTTGGGCTTGTGCAGCGAATAACTCACGGTATGCGGCTTGGGCAGATGGGAGTACCACTGCCAGCCATAGAACCCGGCAGCAGCCAGCAGCACCAGGCCCAACACGCCGGCCCCGGCCTGGCGCGGATAAGCGCGCGCCTTGTGGCCGAGCGCCAGCACGCCATCGCCGATGGCACGCAGCCAGAACGGCGGCTGCCATTGGCCGAACAGGGCACCCACCACCGTCGCTAATGCACCGAATAAACGGCGGCAGATCGTTTTGAACGAGTCGAACATGGTGAGCATCCCTGGCTAAGTGCGGCGTATCTTACAGCGTCTTTGATACAAAAGATGACGTGGAGGCGCCAGGTCATTTGTGGGAGCGGGCTTGCTCGCGAAGGCAATGTGTCAGCCAACCTATTAAGTGGCCGACACACCGC
>NZ_JANLGL010000259.1:0-6990 GCF_024655625.1 Pseudomonas sp. 18.1.10 | reverse complement strand
GTAACCGTCCGGCCAGCACCCTCTCCTGACAGCCCTCCAAATTGGCCAAGATAGTGGACACCATTTTTTAGTGGACACTATCTTGGATACAGTTGCCCCAGCCCGTCGAGCCGGTCGCCGCCCCAACTTTCCGCTGGACTTTAAACGCCAAGTCGTCGAGGCCACCTTCCAGCCTGGCGCCTCCGTGTCATTGATCGCTCGCGAACATGACGTCAATGCCAATCTGGTCTTTCGCTGGCGGCAGCAATACCAAGAAGGGCTATTCGGCCCGGTCAGCCAGAGTGCTTCGTTTTTGCCAGTCCAGGTGATCGAGGCGCCAATGGATCTGCCGCCAGTCTTCCAGCCACAGGCAGAGTGTCATTCCGAGATCGCAGTTGAGGTAGGAAAAGCCAAGTTGCGTATCACCGGAGCACCAGACCCGCAGACGCTGCAACTCGTCTTGCAGCAGTTAGTGCGATGATTGCCCCTCCCGCTGGAACCCGTATCTGGATCGCCGCTGGCGTCACGGACATGCGTCGTGGCTTCGACGGTTTGGCGGCCATGGTGCAGACTCAACTGGAAGCCGATCCCTTCTCCGGTCAGATCTTCGCCTTTCGCGGACGGCGTGGTGACCGGATCAAACTGTTGTGGTGGGATGGCGACGGCTTGTGCCTGTTTTGCAAACGGTTGGAGCAAGGACGCTTTGTCTGGCCGCAAGCAACCAGCGGCAGCGTGTCGCTGACGACCGCGCAGTTGTCGATGCTGTTGGAGGGCATTGATTGGCGCCGGCCAATTCGTACAGCACCCGTCCTCGCGGTCTGACTTGCCGCGCTGAAAAAATCCCCAGTAATATTCGGGCATGACCCTCGTGACCGACTCCCTGCCGAATGATCTTCAAGCCTTGAAGGCGCTGATCGCTGCCCAGCACGCAGAGATTGAGCGCTTGAAGATGATGATCGCCAAGCTGCGTCGTACGCAGTTCGGTCGCAGCTCCGAGCAACTGGAAGCGATGATCGACCAGCTCCAGTTGAGCCTTGATGAGCTGCAAATCAGCCAAGCCGAAATGACACCTCCAGTCGAGCCGGCACCTCGCGCAGTTTCGCGCCGTAAACCATTGCCTGAACACCTACCTCGCGAAACCCACGTTCATCAGCCCGAGTCGCAATGCACTGGCTGCGGTGGGACGCTTCGCCATTTAGGTGAGGATGTGTCCGAAGTGCTGGAGTACGTTCCGGCACGTTTCAAAGTCATTCGCCATGTCCGTCCGAAGTGGGTTTGCCGCTGCTGCGAGCACTTCGCCCAGGTGCCGGCACCGAGTCGCCCGATCGCCCGAGGTCTTGCCGGCCCAGGGTTGTTGGCCCATGTGCTGGTCTCGAAGTTTGTCGATCATTTGCCGTTGTATCGGCAGTCCGAGATCTACGCCCGTGAGGGCGTGGAGCTGGAGCGCTCAACCCTGGCCGACTGGGTTGGCCAGAGCAGTCAGTTGCTGCGACCACTGATCAACGCCCTTGAGCACCACGTCATGAGCGGACACAAAGTCCATGCCGACGACACGCCGATTGGCGTGCTCGCGCCGGGCAACGGCAAGACCAAATCGGCGCGCCTGTGGACGTACGTGCGGGACGACCGACCTACGGGGGACGCGACACCGGCGGCGGTCTGGTTTGCCTACTCGCCGGATCGCAAGGGGCAACATCCCCGCGCGCATCTCAAGCGCTTCAGCGGGATCTTGCAGGCGGACGGCTATGCCGGTTTTGCTCAACTATATGCCACGGGCACCATTGAGGAAGCGGCGTGTTGGGCTCACGCCCGGCGCAAGTTTTACGAGGTCTACAAAGACCTGGCTTCACCACTTGCCGCCGAGGCGCTGCAACGGATTGCGGCCCTGTATGCCATCGAAAGCGAGATTCGAGGGCAACCGCCCAACCTGCGAAAAGTGGTTCGGCAAAGCCGAGCCAGTCCGCTGCTGGAACAACTCCACGCGTGGCTCAACCAGACGCTGACTCAACTGTCGAAAAAATCGGCATTGGGCGGTGCGATTCTCTATGCCCTCAATCGGTGGCAGGCCTTGGTGCGCTATTGCGATGACGGGCGAATTGAGATCGACAACAACGCTGCCGAACGCGCGCTACGTGCTGTCGCGCTAGGCAGAAAAAATTATCTGTTCGTCGGTTCCAACGCCGGCGGCGAACGAGCGGCTGCGATTTACAGCCTGGTGGGTTCAGCCAAACTCAACGACCTGAACCCGCAAGCCTATTTGACACACGTGCTGGAGCGCATCGCCGACCACCCGATCAATCGGGTCGACGAACTGCTGCCCTGGAACGTTTCTCTCGCCTCCACGGAACTCTGCGAGGCCGCCTGATCCATGGTCAAAACTGTTCGCTTGCCAAAACCCGAACCTGATTTGTTGCTACTGCACATTGAATTGAAGTGGATCGAACCTGCCATCTGGCGCCGTGTGGCGGTGCCCGAGAACATCACCTTAGGCAAATTGCACGCGGTGATCCAGATCGCAATGGGCTGGCACGATGACCATCTGCATGAGTTTGAAATAGCTGGTGAGAGTTACGGTATTCCCGACTCCGATGGATGGGGGCCTCCCGTGAACTCGGAGACCCGCAAGACTCTGATCAAAGCGTTGAACGGGAAAAGGACATTCCGCTAGGTCTATGACTTTGGCGATGGCTGGGATCACCGGATCAAAGTCGGAAAGAGAAATCCGATGCCCACTCCGTAGGACATTGAGTCGAAATCCAATCACGATGTTCTCATTGGAAGGGTCTGCAACAGATGTCGATTAAGCTCCTGGCCCACGCCGAACGCCTCTTGGACGCTTACGATAGTCAATCCTTGATGCTTGGAGGCCCAATCTTCTGCCGCTGGGATAGATGCGAAGAAATGCACATGGCAACAGAAGGACTGACGAACGTCGGCCGCCTCCTGCGGCAATACCAGTGACACTGCCACGTCGGCAGGTTCAACAGCCTGTATCTCGCTGGGTGAAACCGTAAGCGAAACGGGTGCTCCAGTTGCAGCGCAATGCGACGAGACGCGAGCTGTACGGCCGATTAACGCCGGGAGCATCAGGGTGTCCAGCGCGCACCAGGCATACAGCCGGCGGTTGTCAATTTCCAAGACATGCGACGTCTCGCGCAAGGTGAGGACATAGCCGATGATGTTCCCATCGTTGTCGTATTCGGTACTGGTGGCTTGTTCGAGCACAGCCGCCACTTGCTCAGCGGGCCAGCCAAGAGTCCTGGCAAGCGTAGTTCGCGAAATCGGGCGTCCCTTGGCAAGTTCACCCAGTAGCGCGACCAAGAACTCCGCAAAACCTTTGGGCCGGTTGGTCGGGGTGAGACGTTCGGCGATCTCGGTAATGTAGCGGGCAAATTTCATGGTGCTCTCCATTCATCCAGCGCAGCAGGACAATTGCTTTACGTCCTTGGTGAAAGTCTGCGCCGCGAGCTTCAGGCCCTCGACCATGGTTAGGTAGGGGAACAACTGGTCGGCCAGCTCCTGCACGGTCATGCGGTTGCGAATAGCCAGCACCGCCGTCTGAATCAGCTCGCCCGCTTCCGGGGCCACCGCCTGCACGCCGAGCAACCGACCAGAACCCGCTTCGGCGACCAGCTTGATGAACCCTCGCGTGTCGAAGTTGGCCAGCGCACGCGGCACGTTGTCCAGGCTCAGCGTGCGACTGTCGGTTTCGAGGCCTGCGCGCTGTGCTTCCGCTTCGCTGTAACCGACGGTGGCCACCTGCGGATCGGTGAACACCACCGCCGGCATGGCATCGAGATTAAGCGTAGCTTCGCCGCCGGTCATGTTGATCGCCGCACGGGTGCCAGCCGCCGCCGCGACGTAGACGAACTGCGGCTGGTTGGTGCAGTCGCCGGCTGCATAGATATCCACTGCGCTACTGCGCATGCCCTGATCGATCTGAATGGCGCCGCGTTCATCCAACAGTACACCCGCCGCTTCCAGGTTCAGGCTTTGGGTGTTGGGCGTGCGGCCGGTGGCGACGAACAGTTGGTCGGCGCGCAGTTCACCGTGGTTGGTGGTCAGTACGAATTCGCCGTTGGCGTGGGTCACCTGACTGGCTTGTGTCTGCTCAAGCACGTCGATGCCCTCCATGCGGAAGGCTGCGGTCAGCGCCTCGCCGATGGCCGGATCTTCGCGGAAGAACAGCGAGTTGCGCGCCAGGATGGTGACGCGGCTACCCAGCCGGGCAAAGGCTTGCGCCAGCTCCAAGGCCACCACGGATGAGCCGATCACGGCGAGCCGTTGCGGAATACTGGCGCTGGCCAGTGCCTCCTCCGAGGTCCAATAGGGGGTGTCTTGCAGCCCGCGAATCGGCGGCACGGCCGCACCGGCGCCGGTAGCGATCAGGCAGCGGTCGAACGCGACTTCGCGCCCGCCCCCCTCGACCAGTTCGACGCTGAGCGTGTGGCCGTCCTGGAAGCGAGCGGTGCCACGCAGCACGGTGATGGCTGGTGTGCTCTCCAGAATGCCTTCGTACTTGGCGTGACGCAGTTCGTCGACAAGGCCTTGCTGTTGCGCGAGCAGCCGCTCGCGCAGGACGGTCGGCGGCGTGGCGGGCATTCCGTCATCGAACGGACTCTCGCGGCGCAAATGAGCCACATGCGCGGCGCGAATCATGATTTTCGACGGCACGCAGCCGACGTTGACGCAAGTGCCGCCGATGGTGCCGCGCTCGATCAGAGTGACGCGGGCGCCGGCTTCCACCGCCTTCAAGGCGGCCGCCATTGCCGCACCGCCGCTGCCTATGACTGCAATGTGTAGCGCGTCGCCGTTTTTGCCGACCTCGGTGTCGCTGCGCAACCAGCCCAGCGCCTTATCGAGCTGGCCGGGGCGCGGTTGTAGCGAGGCGACTTCGAACGACGCTTGATACCCAAGGGCCTCGACGGCGGCTTGCATTTGTTCACGGCTGACAGCCGCGTCGGCCGTCATTTCGGCCTTCCCACCGGCGTAGGAGACGTCCGCCCGGTGCACGCCGGAGATTCCCTCCAGAGCATCTCTGACGCGGTCGGCACAGGAGGCGCAGGTCATACCGTGGATTCGCAGTGTGGTCATAGCGTTTACTTCCTCAAATGGGTCTCTTTGCGGCATTACTGTTTTGGCTGTGGTGGGCAGGCACCCGGGGCGCAACGGGGGTGGGCGGGCGACACGAGATCCCAGATCGAGCCCCCAAGCATGAGGGCCAGACCGATATAGAGCAGCCAACCGCTCCGCCAGCCATAAGCCCGCATCAAAAACACCGCAGCCAAGACCAGGACAGGGCCTATCAGGCCGAGTGCAGTTCGCTGCCACTGCCGATGTTTGAGCCAGCCAAGGGAATTGACGAGCAGCGCCAGGGCCGCAAACAAGGGCAGTAGCGTGGTGATGAACAGGCCTTCCCACTGGCTCAAAAAGCCCAGACCGATTGCAGCGCCTAAGCTAGCCAGAGCAGGAAAACACGCGGCGCAGCCTAGGGCTGAAACCAGCACACCGACGGAACTGGCTTTGTCACCGATCCGCGTGAACAGATTGAGAGGATTTCTCATTGGTATTTCCTCCTATTGCTTGATGGTAGATGGATAGCCGGCATCCTCGGTCGCCTTGGTCAGGGCCTCGGAGTTGGTCTTGGCATCGTCGAAGGTCACGATGGCTTCGCGTTTCTCGAAACTCACCTCGGTCTTGGTCACGCCCTCGACCTGGGTCAGCGCTTTCTTGACCGTGATCGGACAGGCGGCGCAGGTCATGCCCGGTACCGACAGGGTGACGGTTTGGATGGCGGCCCACACCGGGGAAACCACGGCAATGAGCGCGAGAGCGGCAAACAGCTTTTTCATGGGAGACTCCTGCCTGATCAGTAAAACAACGGGAGGATGTAGGGGAAACCGAGCGCGACCAGCACGAGTGCCATCACGAGCCAGAAAATGAACTTGTAGGTAGTTCGTACCTGCGGAATTGCGCAGGTCTCACCGGGTTTGCAGGCTTGAGCCGGGCGGAAAATGCGCCGGTAAGCGAAGAACAGCGCCAACAATGCCGCGCCGATGAAAAACGGGCGGTAGGGCTCCAGAACGGTGAGATTACCGATCCAGGCGCCGCTGAAGCCCAGGGCAATTAGCACCAGCGGGCCCAGGCAGCAGGTGGACGCAAGGATCGCCGCCAGACCTCCAGCGAGGAGTGCACCACGGCCCTTTTGTGATTCAGACATGGGTTCAACCTTTCGAATGTTTGATCGATGGGTTAAGGTTATTTCCGTAGTCAGGTACGGAGTCAAGCGGTATGAAAAACACTGCGGAAAGCCTGACCATTGGCGTCTTTGCCAAGGCAGCCGGGGTTAACGTGGAAACCATTCGGTTCTATCAACGCAAAGGGCTGTTGCCCGAACCGGACAAGCCCTACGGCAGCATTCGTCGCTACGGCGAGGCGGATATTGCACGGGTGAAATTCGTGAAGTCCGCACAACGGCTGGGCTTCAGCCTCGATGAAGTGGCCGGACTGTTGCGGCTCGATGACGGTACGCACTGCAATGATGCGCGTGTGCACGCCGAGCAGAAGCTCGAAGACGTGCGGGGGAAACTTGCGGATCTGCGGCGGATCGAGTTGGTCCTGGCGCAGTTGGTTGATGACTGTTGCGCGAGCCACGGGACGGTTAGCTGCCCGCTGATCGATTCGCTGCATGGAATAGATAGCCACGAAAACTTCGCGCCTTAGCCTACGATTTCCCGTTTCATTGCCCCCCTGTTTGTCGGCTTGAACAGGAAAAGAGCGGCGCTCAATGAGCCCCGTTGACTGGCCAAACCTACGGTCTGCTTTTAGCCACGCTCTTACCCTACAGAGCCGAGAGTCCTGATCACTTCGAATGCAAATGATTGGTCAGTTGCAACGCAAATGGGTGGTCAAGTGGGGTGCAATTTCGCAGTTTTTGAGTGTGAGCGCGTCAATCAGCGGTTAAAGGGGATTAAGGTCTGAGATGCAAGGCGGTGTAGTTCGGACGCTTAC
>NZ_JANLGL010000258.1:0-7008 GCF_024655625.1 Pseudomonas sp. 18.1.10 | reverse complement strand
GACTGACACACCGCATTCGCGAGCAAGCCCGCTCCCACACAAGCCCGCTCCCACAGTTTTAGTCCGCGGTGAACTTGAAGATTGTGTTCTGGGTGTAGGTCTGCCCAGGATTCAGGCGAGTGGACGCAAACCCCGGCTGATTCGGCGCATCCGGAAAATGCTGGGTTTCCAACGTAAACCCACTCCAATGCTGATACGTCTTCCCAGCCTTGCCCTTCACCGTCCCATCCAGAAAGTTGCTGGTATAAAACTGCACCCCAGGCTCCGTGGTAAACAGCTGCAAGCGCCGCCCCGACTCGGGATCATGCACCTCGGCGGCCAGTTGCTTCACGTCACCTTTAGTGTCCAAGGCCCAGTTGAAATCGAACCCACCTTGTTTGGGCTCGGCAAACTTGAGCTGCGGATGATCGTCCTTGAGGTGCTGGCCAATCGGCGTGGGTGTGAGGAAGTCCATCGGCGTGCCCTTTACCGGCGCCAGTTCACCGGTGGGAATCAACGTGGCATTCACCGGTGTGTAATGGCTGGCGTGCAGGGTGGCGACGTGCTTGAGGATGTCGCCATTGCCGGCGCCGGCGAGGTTGAAGTAGCTGTGGTTGGTCAGGTTGAGCACCGTCGGTTTGTCGGTGGTTGCCTTGTAGTCGATATGCAATTCGTTGTTGTCGTTGAGGCGGTAGGTGACTTCGGTCTTGAGGTTGCCGGGGAAGCCCATCTCGCCGTCCTTGGACAGGTAGGTGAGGGTCACGCCCACCGAGTCCTTGGCCTTGACTGGCGTGGCGGTCCACACGTGCTTGTCGAAACCCTGGGCGCCGCCATGCAGGGCATTGGGGCCGTCGTTGAGCGGCACCTGGTAGCGTTTGCCATCGAGTTCAAACGCACCGCCCGCCAGGCGATTGCCGAAGCGGCCGATGGTCGCGCCGAAAAACGCGGTGCCGGCCTGATAGCCCTGCACGTCGTCGAAGCCGAGCACCACGTCTTCGACCTCGCCGTGTTTGTCTGGCACCTTCAGCGACTGCAACACGCCGCCGTAGGTAATCACCGTGGCTTGCATGCCGTGGCTGTTGCGCAGCACGTACTGTTCGACGGCGGTGCCGTCGTTGGTTTTGCCGAAAGGCTTGTGCTCGCTGCTGAGGCCTGCCGCCTGGGCGCCACCGCTGGCGATCAGCATGGACATCGCCAGGCCCGAGAGCAGGTAACGAGGGTGCTTCATGATCGAACTTCCTTTTGTTGTTTTGAGTGGAATAGTTCTACTAATGTGCGATATTTTGTCGATACGACAGCAGATTTATAGCCTTAAACGCCTTTTATGCAAAATAAAATAAGACTAATTAAGTGAGGCAAGCCGTTATGACTACCCAGCACGCCGTTTATCCCGACCTCGAAGGCAAGACCGTCCTGATCTCTGGAGGGGCTTCGGGGATTGGCGAGTTCATGGTGCGCGCCTTCGCCGCGCAGGGCGCCAAGGTCGGCTTTGTGGACCGTGCGCAAAGCCAGGGCGAACGCCTGGCCGCGCTGTTGAGTTCCCAGGGGCGCACGGTGGAGTTCGTGCACTGTGACATCACCGACGAGATCGCCTACCGGGCCGCCATCGCGCGTTTCGAACACTCCCTGGGACCGATCACTGTGCTGGTGAACAACGCCGCGAATGACGTGCGCCACACCCTCGAAGAAGTCGATTCGGACACCTTCGACAAGCTCATCAGCGTCAACCTCAAGCACGCCTTCTTCGCCGCCAAGGCCGTGGTGCCGATGATGAAAAGCGCGGGCGGCGGGGCGATCATCAACCTCGGCTCGGTCGGCTGGATGATGGCCTCGGCCGGCTACCCGGTGTACGCCGCCAGCAAGGCCGCCGCCCACGGCATGACCCGCGCCCTGGCACGGGAACTGGGGCCGAGCCAGATCCGCGTGAACACCTTGGTGCCGGGTTGGGTGATGACCGAGAAGCAGCTGGCGATGTGGGTCGATGATGACGCCAAGGCCCTGATTGCCCGCAGCCAATGTTTGCCGGGCAGTGTGCTGCCGGAACATATCGCCGATATGGCGTTGTTCCTGGCCTCGGATGCGTCGGCGATGTGTTCGGCGCAGAACTTTATTGTGGATGGTGGGTGGGTCTGAGCCAGGCCTAGTCTTCCAGACAACACAGGACCAATGTGGGAGCGGGCTTGCCCGCGAAGGCAGCGTGTCAGTCACCGAATTTGTCGACTGACCCACCGCATTCGCGAGCAAGCCCGCTCCCACACAAGCCCGCTCCCACAAAAAACTCACCCAACAGGTGATCTATTCGATCGGGTATTTCTTGAAAGCCGGATGCTGCTCCAACCGCTCCGCCAGGCGTTGCAGGTTGGGAAACGCCTCGGCCTCGACCACCGACGCCACCGTGTACTGGCTGAACGACCACGCCACAGCAGCAGTAATGCTTGCCTGGTTCAGCGTGTCATCGCCGGCCACGAGCTTGTCCAGCAACCCATAGGCCGCCAGCAGTTGCCCGCTGATGCGCTCGAGCCACGGCGCATGCAGCTTCTCGGCCGGGCGCAGGTTGTGTTCATAGACGATCTGCACACTCTTCTCACAGGCCGCCAGCGCCAGGCCCAGCACTTGCAGGTCGCGGGCGCGTGCCGCGGGGGCCTGGGGCAGCAGCTTTTTATCGGCCGGGGCGAGGGCTTCCAGGTAATCGAGGATCAGGCTGGAGTCCATCAGCACTGTGCCGTCGTCCAGCACCAGCGTCGGGGCCTTGACCACCGGGTTGATCTGCGAAAATTCGTCGAAGGTGCGGAACACCGACAGCGATTGATGCGCGAATGCCACCCCGTACAGGTCCAGGGAGATAGCCACGCGGCGTACGTAAGGCGAGTCCAACATGCCGACCAGTTTCATGAAGCCTCCATTGCTCTCAACGTCATTGGCCCAAGAGAGTAATTGCACGGGCGCGGCTTATGCCACGTCTATTTGCAAATGGCTCAGCAACCACGCGGTAAAGCTGCGCGCCAGTGGGTCGTTTTCACTGTCGCGGTGGGTCAGCAGCGCCCAGCTGGGCCCGCGAATCGTCGCGTCCACCAACGGCGTGAGCACGCCATCGGCGCGGGCCTGGTGGCTGAGCAACTGGCTGACGAGGCCAATGCCCAGGCCCGTGCACACCGCATCCAGCAACAGGCCGGGGTCGGAAAAGTTCAGGCCCTGATCCTGCTGGCCCACATCGATCCCGGCGTCTACCGCCCAGTGGCTCCAGTCCATTTCCCGCTCGCCATGCAGGGTCGTGCGCTGCGCCGGCGGCGTGTCGAGCAGGCGCGGGTGGCACGCCGGGAACAGGCGGTCGGCGTGCAGCACCTTGAAGCTGCATTCGGCCTGGGAGCTGATGTCGTCACGCACTGCCAGGTCGATGGTCTGGCTGGCCATGTCGGGCACTTCGTCGGTGCTGAAGATCCACAGGTCCACCTCCGGGTGCTGCTGGCGAAAGTCGGCCAGGCGCGGCAATAGCCAGTGCCGTGCAAAGGTTGGCGTGGTGTTGAGCACCAACTGATTGGGCTTGCGGTACTGCCCCAGGCGCCGTACGCCCACCGCCAGTTGTTGCAGCAGGGCCTGGGTGGTGCTGAGAAAGTCGTGGCCGGCGTCGGTCAGGCTGACGCTGCGTCCACTGCGCAAAAACAGCGGCTGTTCCAGGTAGGCCTCCAGGCTGCGGATCTGTTGGCTGATCGCCGATTGGGTCAGGTGCAGCTCTTCGGCGGCCTTGTGGAAACTGCCCAGCCGGGCGGCCGCTTCAAAGCCGCGCAGGGTGCCGAGGGGCGGCCAGTGGTTAAGCATGCTGATAAGTTCCTCTAATCAGTTTTCTACAAAATTCATCGTTTGTTCGGCTTTTTGCGCCTGCGTAGCATGTATGACACGACGCCGTGGGCAGTTTTCGCTGAACACAATGACTTAATTGAAGGGGGCTTGTCATGCAGCACACTACAATTCCTAACAGCATTGGATGGATGCCCGCGGAGTGGTCGCGCCACGCGGCGACCTGGATGGTCTGGCCCCACAACCAAGCCTTGTGGGAGACCACCTGGGGCGTGACCCTGGCCCAGGTGCAGCAGGACTTTGCACGGGTCGCCAACGCCATCGCGCGCTTCGAACCGGTGAAGATGCTGGTGGACCCGTCCGCGCTGGCCAGTGCCACGGCGTTGTGCGGCCCCGGTATCGAGCTGATCCCGCAGGCGGTCAACGACAGCTGGTGCCGCGACTCCGGCCCGACCTTTATCTGCCACCCACAGGGCGTGGCCGGGGTCAGCTGGCGCTTCAACGCCTGGGGCGGCAAGTCGGCCCATGAGCTGGATGAAAGCCTGGCGCGCCGGGTGCTCAACCACCTGGGGCTGGACTGCTTCGGTACCGCGCTGAGCAACGAAGGTGGCGCCATCCATGTCGACGGCGAGGGCACGCTGATTACCACCGAATCGGTGCTGCTCAACCCCAATCGCAACCCCGGCATGAGCAAGGCCGAGATCGAGGCGATCTTCGCGCGCTTGCTGGGCATCCGCAAAACCATCTGGTTGCCCGGCGACCCGGATCACGTCACCGGCGACATGACTGACGGCCATGTCGATGGCGTCTGCGCCTTCGCTCGCCCAGGCGTTCTGCTGGTAGACGCCACCCGCGACCAGGGCTCGGTCTACGCCGACGTGGTGCGCGAAAACCGCCGCGCCCTCGAACTGGCCACCGACGCCCAGGGCCGGCGCTTCGAGCTGATCGAGCTGTACGAAGCCAGCGATGCGGTGGACAGCGCGGCGGAAGTGTTCTGCGCCTCCTACACCAACTTCTACATCGCCAACGGCGCGATCATCATGCCGGCCTATGGCATTGCGGCCGACCAGGCGGCGGCGCAGGTACTGGCCCAGGCGTTCCCCGGTCGCGAAATCGTCCCGGTGCAGATCAACCACCTGGCCCATGGCGGCGGCGGCGTGCATTGCATCACCCAACAACAACCGATGTGGGTGCAGCCATGAGCCTGTTGACGATTGCCACCACCCAAATGCCCTGCACCTGGGATCTGCCCGCCAACCTCGACCGCGCCGAACAACTGGTGCGGGACGCGGCAGCGCAGGGCGCGCAAGTGATCCTGCTGCAGGAGCTGTTTGCCACGCCGTATTTCTGCATCGAGCAGCATCACCAGCATTTGGCGCTGGCCGAGGAGTACGCCCACAGCCGCGTGCTCCAACGCTTCGCCGCCCTCGCCAGGGAACTGGGGGTGGTGCTGCCGTTGAGCTGGTTTGAAAAGGCCGGCAACGCGTTCTTCAATTCCCTCAGCGTGGCGGACGCCGATGGGCGCTTGCTGGGGGTGTACCGCAAGACCCATATCCCCAACGCCATCGGCTATCAGGAGAAGGAATATTTCAGCCCCGGCGACACGGGTTTTCGCGTGTGGGACACGGCTTTCGGGCGCCTGGGCATCGGCATCTGCTGGGACCAGTGGTTTCCCGAAACCGCGCGCTGCCTCGCGTTGCAAGGCGCCGAGGTTTTGCTGTTTCCCACCGCCATCGGCTCGGAGCCGGGCTGTGCCAGCCTGGATTCGCGGGACCATTGGCAAATGACCATGCGCGGCCATGCGGCGGCGAATATCCTGCCGGTGGTGGCCGCCAACCGCGTCGGCCGCGAAGTGGCGACCACCGACCCGGCGCTGCAAATGGCCTTCTACGGCTCGTCGTTTATCTGCGACCACAAGGGCGCGTTGCTGGCCGAGGCTGACCGCGACAGCACCGGCGTGCTCGTGCAGCGCCTGGATCTGACGGCGATGCGCGAAGAGCGCCTGACCTGGGGCATCTTCCGCGACCGTCGCCCGGAGATGTATGCCAGCCTGCTCACCCTCGACGGTCGCCCATCATGAAAATACTCTTGAGTTGTGCGCTGCTCCTCACCAGTGCCTGCGCGTCGGCCGATGACAAAACCCTCAAGCTCTACAACTGGGCCGATTATTTCGCCGCCGATACCCTGGCCAATTTCACCGCCGAAACCGGCATCCAGGTGATCTACGACGTGATGGACAGCAGCGAAACCCTGGAAGCCAAGTTGATGGCCGGCGGCAGCGGCTACGACCTGATCTTCCCTGGCGACACCGTGGCCGAGCGCCTGATGCGCGCGGGCAGCCTGCAAACCCTGGACCCCGCCAAGCTCACCGCGCTGGCGGATATCGAGCCGGGCCTGCAACAGCTGCGCCGCCACTACGTGCATTCCAACCAGGCCACCGTGCCGTACACCTGGGGCACCATCGGCCTGACCTACAACACCCGGCAGATTGAACAGCGTTTGCCGAACGCGCCGGTCAACAGCCTCGACTTGCTGTTCAAGCCGGAACTGGCGGCGAAGTTCGCCGACTGCGGGATCTCGCTGATCGACTCACCGGACGAAGTCCTCGCCGTGGTGCTCAACTACCTGGGCCGCGACCCGCGCAGCGCCAAGCCCGAGGACCTGGCGGCGGCGAGCGAACTGCTGCTCAAGGTGCGTCCCTATATCCGCAAGTTCCAGTCGCAACCGGTGACCGATCTGGTCAATGGCAACCTGTGCCTGTCCCTCGGCTACAGCGGCGACATGACCCAGGCCCAGCGTGCCGCCGACGCGGCCGGCAAGCCGGTGACCTTTGGTTATCACATCCCCCGCGAAGGCACCACGGTGTGGATGGACACCATGGCCATCCCCGTCGATGCGCAGCACCCGGAATACGCCTACGCGTTCATCAACTTCGTGATGCGCCCGCAGAACATGGCCGCCATCACCAACCTCACCGGTTACCCCACGGCCAACGCCAAGGCCCGCCCGGACGTGGAAGCCAGCCTACGCGACAACCCCGAGATCTACCCCGATGCCGCCACCTTCACGCGGTTGATCGCCGGCAAGGACATTCCCCAGGCCGATATGCGTGCACGCATGCGTGTGTGGACTAAATTCAAGACAGCAACGCCCTAAGCATGCATTTGTGCCCTGAGCCTGCTTTTGTGGCGAGGGAGCTTGCTCCCGCTGGAGTGCGCAGCGCTCCCAAGCTTT
>NZ_JANLGL010000257.1:0-7024 GCF_024655625.1 Pseudomonas sp. 18.1.10 | reverse complement strand
ATACATCTTTGACTGATGCACCGCATTCGCGAGCAAGCCCGCTCCCACATTTTAAATGGTGTTTAGTCAGCTGATTTTGTGGAGGTAGGAGGGCAGGGGTTGTTCCGGTAGTACCGACAACACCTTCAACCGCTGCAACATCCGCTGCCTGGCCCGCTGCAAATGCTCGCGCAGGTTCAACGCCGCCGCATCCACCGCCCCATGCAACAACAGCTCCAGAATCAAGCGATGCTCGGCCAACATGGCCGGATCAGCACCGATCCCCAGCAGCCGGTAAAAAATCCTGCTGATAATCATCGGGCTCTGCCCCTGGCGGATCAACGCGGCGATCTTGCGGTTCTGCAACCCGGCGAGGCAGCGCTGGTGCAAATCCTCTTCGATCTGTTCGATGGCTTCCAGGCTGCACTGCGGGCTGGCCTGCGCGTCCAGCACCCGTTGCAACATCGCTTCCAGCACTTCGCGATCCAGGCCCGGCGCGCTGAGGCGCAGGGCTTCGGGTTCCAGGCATGCGCGTAGTTCGTAGTCTTCGGTGACTTCCCGCGCGGTCAGCGGCCCGGCCAGCCATTGGGAGTAGGGCTCCTTTTCCACCAGGCCACGGTCGCGCAAGCGCATCAGCGCCTCACGCACCACGGCGCGGCTGACGCCGTAGTGGTCGGCGGCCGCTTGCTCGTCCAGGCGGTAATGGCCGAAGGCAATGCAGGTGGACAGCGCCGCACCGATTTCCTCGACGATGCGCTCGCCCAATGGCCGCGTGTCCACCAGCTCGGCTTCGCCATTGAGCCCCAGGTGCGCATGGCTCAAGGGCAGGCGCAGCGGCTCCATTGCCAGGCCTTCCGGGTTAATCAGGTAGCCCCGGCCGTTGAAGCGGCAGATCAAGCCTTCGTCATGCAACAGGTCCAGGGCCCTGCGTACCGGCACGCGGCTGGTGCCGAACAATTCGGCCAGCGGCGCTTCCAGCAACACCAGCCCATGACGGGCCGTGCCGTTGACGATCGCGTCACGCAATACCTGGTGAATCATCGCGTAGCGCGAGGCCGAGGCAGACACTGCTTTCATCGCTTTCTCAGGGGCTTGTAGGACGGTGGCCGGGGATTCTCTCATAAGTTGCGCCTGTCACCCTGCGCCACGTCGGTGGCACTTTTTTGGGGCTGCCAATGTAGGAATGTTACTTTTCTGCACCAAAATGTACTTATTAATAAAGGATACATTATTTCATTCAAGGCGTTGCGCCAGGTCTCGTCAAACTATTTTTCCTGCCATCCAAGCTATCTATCCCGTAGCTCTGAGTGAAAAACCCGCGCAGGGTAAAACCCTCGACACAGAGACTGGCACGAAAGCTGCCTTTGTAAAATGTACATTTTATTAATATGTACGTTTTTCGAGGGTCATCTTGATGTCAGACGCCACTTCCATGGCCGAGGATTTCGCCAGCGGTCGCAGCGACCCGGTGCAGGTGTTTGAGCAGGCACTTGTCCACGCGAGCATGGCCCCCAGCGTATTTATCTCCCTGACTGCCGGGCGTGCCCGTCGCGAGGCCGAAGCCTCAGCCGCGCGCTGGCGGGCCGGCCAGCCGTTGAGCGTGCTGGATGGCGTGCCGCTGGCCTGGAAAGACCTGTTCGACGTGGCCGGCAGCATCACCACGGCAGGCGCCGCCTACCGCCGCAACGCGCCGGCGGCCGTGCTCGATGCGCCCAGCGTCGGCCTGTTGTGCCGCGCGGGGATGGTCAGCGTGGGCAAGACCAACCTCAGCGAGCTGGCCTATTCCGGCCTGGGCCTGAACCCGCATTTCGGCACGCCGTTCAACCCCCACAGCACTGACCAGGCGCGCATCCCCGGCGGTTCGTCATCGGGTTCGGCGGTCGCCGTGGCGGCCGGGATCGTACCGATTGCCATGGGCACCGACACCGCCGGCTCGATCCGCATCCCCGCCGCGTTGAATGGGGTGGTGGGTTACCGCAGCAGCAGTCGGCGCTACAGCCGCGACGCGGTGTTCCCGTTGTCGCGCACCCTCGACAGCCTCGGCCCGCTGACCCGCAGCGTGCGCGACGCGCTAGCCATCGACGATCTGCTCCATGGCCGCCGCCCAGTCCACACGCCCCGCAGCCTCAAGGGCCAGCGTTTTGTGCTGGCGCACCAAGAAGTCGAACCGGCCGTGCGCGACAACCTGCTGCGCGCCGTCGAGCAACTGCAAGCCGCCGGCGCAATCATCGAAGAACGCGAATGCCCACCGTTCCAGGCCACCCTGGAGCTGATCCGCGACCACGGCTGGCTCGGCTCTTTCGAAGCCTTCGCCCTGCACGAAGCCCTGCTCGACAGCCCCGACGCCGACCACCTCGACCCCCGCGTACGCCGCCGCCTCGAAGCCGCCCGCGCGCTGCCCGCCAGCCAATTGCTGCACCTGATCGAAGCCCGTCGGCGCCTGCAACAGCAACTGCTCGACGACCTCGACGGCGCGCTGCTGATTACGCCCACCGTCGCCCACGTTGCGCCGCCCCTGGCGCCGCTGGAAGCCGACGATGACCTGTTCATCCACACCAACCTCGCCACCCTGCGCCTGACCATGCCCGGCAGTTTCCTGGACATGCCCGGCGTGAACTTGCCCAGCGGCCGCGACGCCCTGGGCCTGCCCACCGGGCTGCTGCTCAGCGCCCCGACGGGGGAAGACGCGCGCCTGTTGCGCGCCGCGTTGTCCGTCGAATCCGCAATGACTATTTAAGGAGACACACCATGGCTAAAGACATCCTCTGTGCATTTGGCGTTGACGTTGACGCCGTCGCCGGCTGGCTCGGTTCCTACGGCGGCGAAGACTCGCCCGACGACATCTCCCGCGGCCTGTTCGCCGGTGAAATCGGTGCGCCGCGCCTGCTCAAATTGTTTGAGCGCTACGGCCTGCGCACCACCTGGTTTATCCCCGGGCACTCGATGGAAACCTTCCCCGAGCAGATGAAGGCCGTGGCCGACGCCGGCCACGAAATCGGCGTGCACGGCTACAGCCACGAAAACCCCATTGCCATGACCGCCGAGCAAGAGGAAATCGTCCTCGATAAATCCATCGAGCTCATCACCCAGGTCACCGGCAAACGCCCGACCGGCTACGTCGCGCCGTGGTGGGAATTCAGCAAGGTCACCAACGAGCTGCTGCTGAAAAAAGGCATCAAGTACGACCACAGCCTGATGCACAACGACTTCCACCCCTACTACGTACGCAAGGGCGACAGCTGGACCAAGATCGACTACAGCCAGCACCCCGACACCTGGATGAAACCCCTGGTGCGCGGCGAAGAAACCGACCTGGTGGAGATCCCGGCCAACTGGTACCTCGACGACCTGCCGCCGATGATGTTCATCAAGAAAGCCCCCAACAGCCACGGCTTCGTCAACCCGCGTCACCTTGAAGAAATGTGGCGCGACCAGTTCGACTGGGTCTACCGCGAACACGAACACGCGGTGTTCACCATGACCATCCACCCCGACGTCTCCGGCCGCCCGCAAGTGCTGCTGATGCTGGAGCGCCTGATCGAACACATCCAGAGCCATGCCGGCGTGCGCTTCGTCACCTTTGACGAAATCGCCGATGACTTTATCCGCCGTCAACCGCGTACCTGACCCTTAAAAAACAGCCCCCATCCCTGAGGCGCGACCCATGTCCATCTATAACAAGCTTGACCTGACCGGCTGGAAACCCCGGCAACTGACCTCCAAGGAAGTGCGCTTCGCCACCTGGATCGCGTTTTTCGCCTGGGTGTTTGCGGTGTACGACTTCATCCTCTTCGGCACCCTGCTGCCGGAGATTGGCCGGCACTTTGGCTGGGGTGAAGTGGAGCAAGCGGAAATCGCCACATGGGTCGCCGTGGGCACGGCGGTGGTCGCCTTTGCCATTGGCCCGGTGGTCGACAAGTTGGGCCGGCGCAAAGGCATTATCTTCACCGTGGCCGGCTCCGCGCTGTGCTCGGCGCTGACCGCCATCGGTGGCGCGTGGGGCAAGTCGCCGCTGATCCTGATCCGTTCGCTGGGCGGCCTGGGCTATGCCGAGGAAACCGTCAACGCCACGTACTTGAGCGAGCTGTATGGCGCCTCGGAAGACCCGCGCCTGACCAAGCGCCGCGGTTTTATCTACAGCCTGGTGCAGGGCGGCTGGCCGGTCGGTGCGTTGATCGCTGCCGGTTTGACCGCGCTGTTGCTGCCGATCATCGGCTGGCAGGGCTGCTTCATCTTCGCGGCGATCCCGGCGCTTGTGATCGCGATCATGGCGCGCAAGCTCAAGGAGAGCCCGCAGTTCCAGATCCACGAACGCATCAGCCAACTGCGCAAAAGCGGCGCGGTGACGGAAGCGCAGAACGTCGCCGTGACCTACGGCGTGGACTACGACGAACACAGCAAGGCCGGCCTCAAGGCCGCGTTCCGTGGCCCGGCGCGCCGCGCCACCCTGGTGATCGGCGCCGCGCTGTTGCTCAACTGGGCGGCGATCCAGGTGTTCAGCGTGCTGGGTACTTCGGTGATCGTCAGCGTGCACCACATCTCGTTCGAGAACTCGCTGATTATCCTCGTGCTGTCGAACCTGGTGGGCTACTGCGGTTACCTCAGCCACGGCTGGATGGGCGACAAGATCGGCCGTCGCAACGTCATCGGCCTGGGCTGGATGCTCGGCGGCCTGGCGTTCGCCGGCATGCTGTTTGGCCCGAGCAACATGGCGATGGTGGTCGGGCTGTACAGCCTGGGCCTGTTCTTCCTGATCGGGCCGTACTCGGCGGCGCTGTTTTTTATCAGCGAAAGCTTTCCCACCAGCATCCGCGCCACCGGCGGCGCGATCATCCACGCCATGGGCCCGATTGGTGCGGTGGTCGCAGGGTTTGGCGCGACCCAAGTGTTGTCCGCCGGCAGCGACTGGCAGACCGCCGCGCTGTGGTTCGGTGCCGTGCCGTGCTTCCTGTCCGGCATGTTGATGTTTGCCGCGCGTCATGTGCGCCCGGAAACCGTTCAGTAAGGAGTGTGTGATGAGCCGTAAAGTTGCCTTGATTACCGGCGCCGCCAGCGGCATCGGCCAAGCCCTAGCCGTGGCCTATGCGCGCAACGGTGTGGCCGTGGTGGGCGGGTATTACCCGGCCGATCCCCACGACCCGCACACCACCGTGGCGTTGGTGGAAGCCGCCGGCGGCGAATGCCTGATGTTGCCGTTGGATGTCGGCAACAGCGCTTCGGTGGACGCCCTGGCCGAGCAGGCCGTGCAGCACTTCGGCCGCCTCGACTACGCCGTGGCCAATGCCGGTTTGCTGCGCCGTGCGCCGCTGCTGGAAATGACCGACGCGTTGTGGGACGAGATGCTCAATGTCGACCTGACGGGGGTGATGCGCACCTTCCGTGCGGCCACGCGACACATGAGCGAAGGCGGCGCGCTGGTGGCGATTTCATCGATTGCCGGCGGCGTGTATGGCTGGCAGGAACACAGCCATTACGCCGCAGCCAAGGCCGGTGTGCCGGGGCTGTGCCGTTCGCTGGCGGTGGAGTTGGCGGCCAAGGGCATTCGTTGCAATGCGGTGATCCCGGGGTTGATCGAGACCCCGCAGTCGCTGGATGCGAAGAACTCGCTGGGGCCGGAAGGCTTGGCGAAAGCCGCGCGGGCGATTCCGCTAGGGCGGGTAGGGCGGGCGGATGAAGTGGCGTCGTTGGTGCAGTTTTTGACCAGTGAGGCGTCGAGTTATCTCACGGGCCAAAGCATCGTTATCGACGGTGGCCTGACCGTGCGTTGGCCCGATTAATAACTGATGTACTCGGTCCAAATGTGGGAGCTGGCTTGCCTGCGATAGCGGTGTATCAGTAAACATAATTGCAGCTGACCCACCGCCATCGCAGGCAAGCCAGCTCCCACAGGGAACCGGTGTTTGTCTCAGGAGTTTTTGTATGCCTCAACTTTCTAACCGCCGCGCCGTCATCACCGGCGCCGGCAGCGGCATCGGTGCCGCCATCGCCCGCGCCTACGCCGCTGAAGGCGCACGCCTGGTGCTGGCCGACCGCAACGCCGCGAGCCTCGCCGAAACCGCGATCACCTGCCGCAACCTCGGCGCCGAAGTCGTCGAATGCCTGGCCGACGTCGGCACCGTCGAAGGCGCCCAGGCCAGTGTGGATACCTGCGTCGCGCAGTTCGGCGGCATCGACATCCTGGTCAACAACGCCGGCATGCTCACCCAGGCGCGGTGTGTCGACCTGTCCATCGAGATGTGGAACGACATGCTGCGCGTCGACCTCACCAGCGTGTTCGTCGCCAGCCAGCGCGCCTTGCCGCACATGCTTGCGCAGCGCTGGGGGCGCATCATTAATGTCGCCTCGCAACTGGGGATCAAGGGCGGCGCCGAGCTGACTCACTACGCCGCCGCCAAGGCCGGGGTGATCGGCTTTACCAAGTCCCTCGCGCTGGAAGTGGCCAAGGACAACGTGCTGGTCAACGCCATCGCCCCCGGCCCGATTGAAACGCCGTTGGTGGGCGGCATCAGCGACGACTGGAAACGCGCCAAGGCCAAGGAATTGCCCCTGGGCCGCTTCGGCCTGGCCGATGAAGTGGCGCCTACCGCCGTGCTGCTGGCCAGCGAGCCAGGCGGCAATTTGTTCGTTGGCCAGACCCTCGGCCCGAACTCCGGCGACGTCATGCCATGAGCGGGGTGTAGCCATGTGCGGACTCTGCGGGCTGCTCGGCGAAGACCTGCACTGGAGCGACCCCCTGGGCGATGAGTTGCCCCGGCGCCGCGAACGCCTGCGCCGGATCGCAGCGATCAACCAGGTGCTGGCGGTGTTCCGGCTCAAGGTCGAAGACTTCCAGGGCGCCTCGTACCTGTTGCTCGGCGCCACCGGCAAGCAGGAATTGGCCAGCGGCCTGGATCAACTGTGGCAGGCCGCCGAAACCATGCTCGGCCGCCCGCTGGACCCCCTCGACCCGAAACTGCTCGACCACCTTGAACACTGACTGTGGCGAGGGAGCTTGCTCCCGCTGGGCTGCGAAGCGGCCCCAAAAGCTTGGGAGCGCTGCGCACTC
>NZ_JANLGL010000256.1:0-7052 GCF_024655625.1 Pseudomonas sp. 18.1.10 | reverse complement strand
ACACTGCCGGTGACTGACACTCCGCATTCGCGAGCAAGCCCGCTCCCACACTTTTGACCGTGTTCTACTCAGGAATCAGGCCAGTTCAGCACGCAGTTGACGGGCTGCCGTCACCATGTGAATCAACGCCGCCTCCGTCTCCGGCCAGCCACGGGTTTTCAAGCCGCAATCCGGGTTCACCCACAAGCGCTCCGCAGGAATCCGCTTCGCCGCCTTGCGCAACAAATTGGCCATTTCCGACGCATCCGGCACCCGTGGCGAGTGGATGTCATACACCCCCGGGCCGATTTCGTTCGGGTAGGCGAAGGCTTCAAACGCGTCCAGCAGCTCCATGTCCGACCGCGAGGTTTCGATGGTGATGACGTCGGCATCCATCGCCGCGATGCTTTCGATCACATCGTTGAATTCGCTGTAGCACATGTGCGTGTGGATCTGGGTTTCATCGCGCACGCCCGAGGCGCACAGGCGGAACACTTCGGTGGCCCAGTCCAGGTAGTGCTGCCACTGCGCCTGGCGCAACGGCAAGCCTTCGCGGAACGCCGCTTCGTCGATCTGCACGATCTTGATGCCGGCAGCCTCCAGGTCCACCACCTCGTCGCGGATCGCCAGGGCCAGTTGCCGCGCCTGTTCTTCGCGGCTCACGTCTTCGCGCGGGAAAGACCACATCAGCATGGTCACGGGACCGGTCAGCATGCCCTTCATCACCTTGTGGGTCAGGCCTTGGGCATAGCGGATCCACTCCACCGTCATGGCCTTCGGGCGGCTCAGGTCGCCGAAGATCAGCGCCGGTTTCACGCAGCGCGAGCCGTAGCTCTGTACCCAGCCAAAGCGGGTGAAGGCATAGCCGTCCAACTGTTCGGCGAAGTACTCGACCATGTCGTTGCGTTCGGCCTCACCGTGTACCAGCACGTCCAGGCCGAGGTTTTCCTGCACCTCGACGGCGTGCTTGATCTCGCTGTGCATCGCTTCGACGTATTCGGCTTCGCTCAATTTGCCGGCCTTGTACGACTGGCGCGCCAGGCGGATCGAGGCGGTTTGCGGGAACGAACCGATGGTGGTGGTCGGGAACAGCGGCAGGTTGAGGCCGGCGCGCTGCTTCTCGATGCGCTGGGCGAATAGCGACTGGCGCTGGCTGTCCTCTGCCGTGATCGCGGCGACGCGGGCTTGCACGGCAGGTTTGTGGATGCGCGGCGAAGCGGCACGGGAGGCTTGCACCGCACGGCTTTGCGCTAAAGCGGCCAACACGTTGGAGGCTTGCGGCTCGTTGACCGCTTGCGCCAGCACCGCCACTTCGGCGCACTTCTGTACGGCGAACGCCAGCCAGCTTTTCAGCTCGCCATCCAGCTTGTCTTCACGGGCTAGGTCGACCGGGCTGTGCAGCAGCGAGCAGGACGGCGCAACCCACAGGCGGTCACCCAACTTGTCATGGGCGTGCTGCAAGGTAGCCAGGGCTTTTTCCAGGTCGCAGCGCCAGACGTTACGGCCGTTGACCACGCCGAGGGACAACACCTTGTAGGCCGGCAGGCGGTCAAGAATGGTCGGGTACTGTTCCGGTGCGCGCACCAGGTCGATATGCAAACCATCCACTGGCAGGTTGGCGGCCAGGCCGAGGTTCTCTTCCAGCCCACCAAAATACGTGGCCACGAGCTTTTTCAGCGGGTCGCGCTGGATCAGGTTGTAGGCACGCTCAAACGCGTTTTTCCAGTCTTGCGGCAGGTCCAGCACGAGGATCGGCTCGTCGATCTGCACCCACTCCACGCCCAGGTCGGCGAGGCGCTGGAAGATCTGGCCGTACAGCGGCAGCAGGCGATCGAGCAGGTCCAGCTTGTCGAAATCAGCGCCCTTGGCCTTGCCCAGCCACAGGTAGGTCAGCGGGCCGATCACCACCGGCTTGACGTTGTGCCCCAGTTCGCGGGCTTCCTGTACCTCTTCGAAGAGTTGATCCCAGCCCAGGTGAAACTGCTGGTCGGCGCTGAATTCAGGCACCAGATAGTGATAGTTGGTGTCGAACCACTTGGTCATTTCCTGGGCGTGGGCGCCGCCGCAGCAGCTGTCGCTGACGCCACGGGCCATGCCGAACAGGGTGTGCAGGGTGGCTTGGCCATCAGCCGGGCGGAAGCGCTCGGGGATCACGCCAAACATCAGCGAGTGGGTCAGCACCTGGTCGTACCAGGCGAAATCACCGGCCGGCAGCAACTCGATGCCGGCCTGTTTTTGCAGGTCCCAATGGGTCTTGCGTAGGTCACGGCCAACGGCCCGCAAGCCGGCTTCGTCGAGCTCGCCCTTCCAGAACGCTTCCTGCGCTTTTTTCAGTTCACGATCGCGTCCAATGCGCGGAAATCCCAGGGAATGAGCGACTGCCATGACTTACAACTCCGATGTCGTTATGTATGGCAGCTATTGTCGGCATACGGCGATAGTGAGACAAACTCATATTATTCTAGATCATCACAAGATCTACTCATGTTGAGATCCAGTGGATGTAGAACGCGTGAAACATGAAATACGCACACACCGCCAGAGCCACCCCCATGCACCGGTTGAACAGCGTAAACGCCGACGTGCCGTTAATTCGCCGCCCCAGCAGCGCGCCGAGCAACGCATAAAGCCACGGCGCACCGAACGCGCCAAAGGCCAGCACCGCCGACACCAACGCAATGGACACCCCGGTGATATGCGCTGCGGGGAGCATCACACTGGTGATCGGCAACACCGCCATAATGCCCTTGGGGTTGAGCAACTGGATCACCAGGCCGTTCCAGAACGTAAGGGTTTTGACAGGCGCGGTTGAAGCCGTTTCATCCACCACCGTGCGCGCCGTGAACACCTGATAGGCGAGGTACAAGGTGTACACGCCGCCAATCAGCGAGATATACGGCAACGCCGCCTGGGAGATGATCGCCTCGCCGGTGTAGCCGAACAGCACAAACAACAGCAGCATCGCGCAGCCCACCCCGATGAAAAAACCGGTGGAGCGGCGGAACTGGCCGGTGAGCCCGGCGTTGAGGCCCATGAAGTTCACCGGGCCAGGGCTGTACATGACGCTGAAGGCGTAGAGGAAGATGTCCATGGAGAACCTGCAGTAGAGGAAGTGGGGCGAGTCTACTGAGGGGGGGTGGGGGGATTCTTGTACGTTTGTGGTTGCGCCGTAGTTGGGGATGCTGCGCATCCCAACGGGAGCAAGCTCCCTCGCCACGGGTATAGTGTTTGCCTGTCACTTTCTGGATCGAAATCACCATGGATGCCGTTACCCAAGGCAGTTGTCTCTGCGGCGCAGTCACTTATGAAGTCCGGGCAGCGCTCAAGGCTGTCACCCACTGCCATTGCCGCAAGTGCCAAAAAAGCCATGGCGCGGCGTTTGCCAGTTACGCCAGTGCACCTCGATCGGCCGTCAGCATCCGGGCTGTTGCAGATGCGCTGAAAAGTTATGAGTCCTCACCGGGTGTCACTCGCCAGTTTTGCCTGGTGTGCGGGTCATCTCTGTTCTGGCAGGACGCCAAGGGGCTTTATCCAGAGTGGGTCTCGATTGCGCTGGGCACGCTCGACACCCCGGTTACCCCGCTGAAGCAGGCGCACAGCTGCATTGAGTCGAAGGCGATATGGGCTGAATGAAGATCAAGGGTGGGTCAGGCGACATCTCTACCAGCAGTGCTGCCGCTTTCGCAGCCTCGCTAAAGCTCGACAGCTCCCACATTGATCCGGGGTGGACCTATGGATAGTCATACTCAGCGAGTAGAGTTGAAAACCTGGCGCAGCAAAATCCGCCCACTAACCTTCCGATTCGACCCAAGTGCGGGCACAATGCGTGTCCTTTTTTGGCAGGCACCGCCGCAGGCTCTCAAAAATGATCAAAACGCCGTACTACCTCATCGATAAACAGAAGCTTCTGGTCAACATGCAGAAGATTGCTTACGTGCGCGAACAGTCCGGCGCCAAGGCCCTGCTGGCGCTCAAGTGCTTTGCCACGTGGTCGGTGTTCGACCTGATGCAGCAATACATGGATGGCACCACCTCGTCGTCGCTGTACGAGCTGAAGCTCGGTCGGCAGAAATTCGCCGGTGAAGCGCACGCCTACAGCGTGGCCTGGGCCGACGATGAAATCGAAGAGATGCTGGAGAACTGCGACAAGATCATCTTCAACTCCATCAGCCAATTGCAGCGTTTTGCCGAGCGTTCCGAAGGCAAGACCCGTGGCCTGCGCGTCAACCCGCAAGTGAGCAGCTCCGACTACCTGCTGGCCGACCCGGCGCGTCCGTTCAGCCGCCTGGGCGAATGGGACCCGGTGAAGATCGAAGGCGTGATCGACCAGATCAGCGGCTTCATGTTCCACAACAACTGCGAGAACGGCGATTTCAGCCTGTTCGACAAGATGCTCGGCACCATCGAAGAACGCTTTGGCGCGCTGCTGCATAAAGTCGAGTGGGTCAGCCTCGGCGGTGGCATCCACTTCACCGGCGAAGACTATGCGGTCGACGCGTTCTGCGCGCGCTTGAAGGCGTTCTCCGAGCAGTACGGCGTGCAGGTCTACCTGGAACCGGGCGAAGCGGCGATCACCAACAGCGCCTCCCTGGAAGTCACCGTGCTCGACACCCTCTACAACGGCAAAAACCTCGCCGTGGTAGACAGCTCCATCGAAGCCCACCTGCTGGACCTGCTGATCTATCGCCTCAACGCCAAGCTGGCGCCGAGCGATGGCGAACACACCGTGATGGTGTGCGGCAAATCCTGCCTGGCCGGGGACATCTTCGGTGAGTACCAATTTGATCGTCCGCTGGCCATCGGCGATCGGCTGTCGTTCATCGACACCGCGGGCTACACCATGGTCAAGAAAAATTGGTTCAACGGCCTGAAAATGCCGTCCATCGTAGTGAAACAACTCGACGGTACTGTCGAGGTGGTTCGTGAATTTGGTTATGACGACTACCTGTCCAGCCTTTCGTAAGCTGGCGGATATAGGAGAAAGAAAGCAATTGAAAAAGAACGTTCTTATCATTGGTGCAGGAGGTGTCGCCAAGGTGGTGGCCCACAAGTGCGCGCAGCACAACGACGAACTCGGTCGTATTGCTATCGCGTCGCGCAACATCTCCAAATGCCAGGCCATCATCGACAGCGTCAAGGCCAAGGGTAGCCTCAAAGTACCCGCCGAAATCCAAGCCTTCGCGCTGAACGCCCTGGACGTGGAAGCGACCAAGGCCCTGATCCGCGAGACCGAATCGCAGATCGTCATCAACGTCGGTTCCTCGTTCCTCAACATGTCGGTACTGCGTGCCTGCATCGACACGGGCGTGGCCTACCTCGACACCGCCATCCACGAAGAGCCGGGCAAGGTCTGCGAGACCCCGCCGTGGTACGGCAACTACGAGTGGAACCACCTGGAAGAGTGCAAACAGAAGAACATCACCGCCATCCTTGGCGTGGGCTTCGACCCGGGTGTCGTCAACGCGTACGCCGCGCTGGCGCAGCAACAGCATTTCGACCGCATTGATTCGATCGACATCCTCGACGTCAATGCCGGCTCCCATGGCAAATACTTCGCCACCAATTTCGACCCGGAAATCAACTTCCGCGAGTTCACCGGACAGGTGTGGAGCTGGCAGAACAGCCAGTGGACCAGCAACACCATGTTCGAAGTCAAACGCACCGATGACCTCCCGGTCGTCGGTTCGCAGAACCTGTACCTGACCGGCCACGATGAAGTGCACTCGCTGTCGAAAAACCTCGACGTGCCCAACGTGCGTTTCTGGATGAGCTTCGGCGAACACTACATCAACGTGTTCACCGTCCTGAACAAGCTCGGCCTGCTCTCCGAAAAACCGGTCACCACCGCCGAAGGCCTGGAAGTCGTGCCATTGAAACTGGTCAAGGCCGTGCTGCCCGACCCGTCTTCGCTGGCGCCCGGCTACACCGGCAAGACCTGCATCGGCGACCTGGTCAAAGGCACCAAGGACGGCAAGGCACGCGAGGTGTTCATCTACAACGTAGCGGATCACGAAGAAGCGTTCGCCGAAACCGACAGCCAGGGCATCTCCTACACCGCAGGCGTGCCTCCAGTAGCCGCTGCGCTGCTGGTAGCCCGTGGCGAGTGGGACGTGCAACGCATGGCCAACGTCGAGGAACTGCCGGCCGAGCCGTTCCTCAAGGCGCTGGACGTGATGGGCCTGCCGACGCGGATCAAGGACGAGCACGGTGATCGTGCCTGGGATGCGATTGCCTGATAGGCGATAGCGGACCGAACAAAAAAATGCGCCCCTAGGGGCGCATTTTTTGTTGGAGGCAAACACAGGTCTCAAACCCAATGACGCTCAAAATGTGGGAGCGGGCTTGCTCGCGAATACGGTGTGTCAGCCAGCCTATTCTTTTCTGACCCTCCGCATTCGCGAGCAAGCCCGCTCCCACATGGGTCATTGCTGTGTTCAGAGATTTCCCACAAGGCTTTCAGGTTGTCCCTGGGAACTTCGCTGGATAATCTCCTCGCCGTCGCTGCCCATTCAGCGGCCGGATTTGACCGTCCGACCTTGTTAACGAACTGCTACGCCCTGCACCCGTCTTAGGCGTTTTTTTGTGCCTGAGGTATTGTGTCGCGGCAGTTGTGCGCGGGATACCTTCGGGTATGCCGGGTTCGTTGACAACCGGTCGGTCAACCCGCGTACAGCTGCCACCCTCTTCGTTTGACCGCGAACGCTGGCGGCTCCACTTGTCGACGGAGTTCCACCATGATCAAAGACAGTCCAAATCCCCCCGCAACCCCCTTTACCGTCCGCCCCGACCTGGGCACCGAAACCCTGCTGGCCAATGCCGCGCAAGACCTGGCCAGCCTCAACGACATCGCCGCCCATCTCGCCTTTGAAGTCGATGGCGCCCAACGCAACGTAGCGCTGGGTATCTGCCGCATGCTTGAAGGTGTGCAACTGTTGGTGGACAAGGCGCTGAATCAGGCTCACCCGGTGACCTGATCGAACAACAGTCTCGAAAGCAATGAAGCTCAACTGTGGGAGCTGGCTTGCCTGCGATAGCGGTCTTCCAGGGGCAGATGTGTTGACTGACAGACCTGT
>NZ_JANLGL010000255.1:0-7056 GCF_024655625.1 Pseudomonas sp. 18.1.10 | reverse complement strand
AGCAGTGTGTCAGTCACTGGATGAGTTGACGGGTCCACCGCATTCGCGAGCAAGCCCGCTCCCACACAAGCCCGCCCCCACATTTGGATCTCCATACATCAGGCAGGTCTGCAAAAGGCAGGCCATGCCCTTGAGCAGCCATAAGGCTTTGCTATGGCTGCCTCCTATCCCCCATGAAAAGCCCCCCCACAGCGCACGCCCGCCTGCACGCACCCTTTCAGTGCGGCCCCAGCCATAAGCACTGCCTATCAACCCAGAACGATCTCATCTTATGGCGCCCTCCCCGCCGCCTCGTACTGTGGCCCCTGTCAACGCCATCAACGAGGAACGCCCCGTGACTGCCTCCCGCATCGCCGCCCGTGTGCAACGCATCAAACCATCGCCCAGCAGCGCCGCGTCCGACCGCGCCAACGAGTTGCGTCGCCAGGGCCAGTCCATCATCAACCTGGTGGTGGGTGAGCCGGATTTCGACACGCCTGAAAATATCCGCAAGGCTGCCAGCGCTGCGATTGAACGTGGCGAAACCCGCTACACGCAAAACGCCGGCACCCCGGAACTGCGCCAGGCCATCGTCGCCAAGCTGGCCCGCGAAAACGGCCTGAGCTACAGCGCCAGCCAAGTGCTGGTGACCAGCGGTGCCAAGAGCGCGATCTTCAATGCCTTCGCCGCCACCCTCGGTGCGGGCGATGAAGTGCTGATCCCGGCGCCGTACTGGGTGTCGTACCCGGACATGGTGCTGGCCTGCGAAGGCGAGCCCGTGACCCTGGCCTGCCCGGAGCACGAAGGCTTCAAGCTGACCCCGGTGCAGCTGCGCAATGCGATCACCCCACGCACCCGCTGGTTGCTGCTCAACTCGCCGAGCAACCCCACCGGCGCCAGCTACAGCGCCGCCGAATTGCGCGCCCTGGCCGATGTGCTGCTGGACTTCTCCCACGTGCTGCTGATGACCGATGACATCTACGAGCACATCCGTTACGAAGGCCTGGACAACCCGCATATCCTCGCCATCGAGCCGGCCTTGAGCGAGCGCAGCCTAGTGGTCAACGGCGTGTCCAAGACCTACGCCATGACCGGCTGGCGCATCGGTTATGCCGCCGGCCCCGCCGACCTGATCGGGGCCATGGCGACGTTGCAATCGCAGTCCACCAGCAACGCCTGCTCGGTCAGCCAAGCGGCCGCCGTGGAAGCGCTGAATGGCGACCAAAGCTTCGTCAAGCACAGCGTCGAGGTCTACCAGCAACGCCGCGACCGCTGCCTGGATCTGCTCAACGCGATCCCCGGCCTGAGCTGCCGCAAGCCGGACGGCGCGTTCTACCTGTATGTGAACTGCGGCGGTCTGCTGGGTAAAACCACCGCAGAAGGCAAGGTGTTGAACAGCGATTCCGAGGTGGTGATGTACCTGCTGGAAAGCCAGGGCGTGGCGGTAGTAGCCGGCACGGCCTATGGTTTGGCGCCGTTCTTTCGCATGTCGATTGCCACCGACATCGACACCCTGGACCAAGGCTGCGCGCGCATTGCCGCCGCCGTCGCCGCGCTGCGCTGAGGCCCTGCGATGACCATGGCGGCCCACCCTCCCCTGAGTTTCAAGCAGGCCTTGCTGGCGATGATCGGCATCTCGTTGGTGCTGATGCTCTCGGCGCTGGACCAGACCGTGATCGGCAACGCGTTGCCAAGCATCGTCGCCGAACTGGACGGTTTTGAACTCTATGCGTGGGTCGCCACCGGTTATCTGCTGGCATCCATCGTTACCATCCCGATTTTCGGGCGGCTGGGGGATTACTACGGGCGCAAGCCGTTTGTGCTCGCCGCCACGCTGATTTTCACCCTGGCCTCCCTGGCCTGCGCGGTGGCCAATGACATGCTGGTGCTGGTGATCGGCCGCGCGTTGCAAGGGGTCGGCGGCGGCATGCTGATCGGCACCGCGTTTGCCTGCATCCCCGAGCTGTTTCCCGATACCCGTCAACGCCTGCGCTGGCAGATGCTGTTGAGCGCGCTGTTCAGCGTGGTCAATGCCATCGGCCCAGGACTCGGCGGTTATCTCACCGGCGCCTTTGGCTGGCGTGCGGTGTTCTATATCAACCTGCCGCTGGGCTGCGTGGCGCTGTTGATTGCCTGGCGTTTCTTGCCCTGGTATCGCCCGCAGCAACGGGCGGGTATCCGCCTGGATTGGCCCGGCGCACTGTTGATCGCCCTGGCGTTGGGCAGCCTGCAATTGTTTGTGGAATGGCTGGGGCATGCGAGCCTGGCGCTGAGTGCGGCGCTGGGCCTGGGTTGCATCGCGGCCGTTGTTGCGCTGTGGCATTGGGAGCGGCGCTGCGCCCACGCGCTGTTGCCCGCCGCGTTGTTCGGCCTGCCGAGCCTGCGCCTGTTGTTCATCTTGTCGGTAGCGGCTGGGGCGATCATGTTTTCGCTGCTGTTCTACCTGCCGCTGCTGCTGCAAGGCGCCTATGGTTATTCGCCCCAGGACGCCGGTCTGTTGATTACGCCGCTGGCGCTGAGCATCACCCTGGGGGCCATCGTCAACAGCCGCATCGTCACCCGTTTGCGCAACCCGAACTGGCTGCCGCTGGCGGGGTTTGTCGCGCTGTTGTTGGCGTGCCTCGGTTTGGCAGTGGTTGGGCGTGGGGCTTCGTTCAATGTGTTGCTCGGCCTGATTCTGCTAGCGGGGTTGGGCCTGGGGTTCATCCTGCTCAACCTTACGGTGTTCACCCAGACCTTGGCCGAGCGCCAGTTCCTCGGCATTGCCACGGCGCTGACCCAATCCCTGCGCCTGGTCGGCGGTTTGCTCGGCACCGCCGGCATGGGCGTGCTGGTCAACCTGCTCTACAGCGCCAATGTGCAACGGGTGTTTCTCGCGGCCGATCACGCCGAAGGCATCGCCCTTTACGCCGATCCGCAAACCCTGTTGCACGCCCACGTCGCAGCCTCGCCCTGGCTGGACCTGGCCCGCGATGCGCTGGCCCAGTCCGTCGGCGTAGGCCTGTTGCTGTGCGCCGGGATCGGCGTGCTCGCCCTGTTCATCCTGTACCGCTTGCCGCCGGTGCGACTGCATGTCGTGCCCGCCACCGTCGCTCCTGAAAAATAAGAAAATTTCACTGCCGCTTTTGACTGCCCTCAAAAAACCAAACACACATGGGGATGACACCGATGGAGCTTTTCAATCGCGCACCGAAAGTACTCGCCGGCCTTTGCGGCCTGATGATCGCCCAGCAGGGCTACGCCGCCGGCCTGGTGGAAGACAGCAAGCTCAACGTGCTGGCCCGCAACTTCTTCAGTAACGCCGACAACCGCAGCGGCGCGGCCGATCCCAACTACACCCAGGAATGGGGCCAGGGTTTTATCGCCAACTTCGAATCGGGCTTCACCCAGGGCACCGTGGGCTTCGGCGTGGACGCCATCGGCATGTTCGGCATCCGCCTGGACTCGGGCAAAGGCCGCCACTACAACCCGCAGAGCACCGCGTTCAACGGCAATATCTTCCCCACCGACCATGACGGCCGCGCCGTGGACGAATTCGGCAGCCTGGGCCTCACCGCCAAGGCCCGCTTCGCCAAGACCGAATTGAAATACGGCACCCTGGTGCCGATGCTGCCGGTGGTGATGTCCACCGACCGCATGCTGCAACAGACTTTCAACGGCGGCCAGGTGCAGTCCAAGGACCTCGACCACTTCACCTTCACCCTCGGCCAGCTGGAACATGTGAAAGGCCGAGGGTCGAGCGACCAAATGGGCATGTCGATCCCCGGCGCCAACAACGCGGTGACCGGCACCTTCGTCAACAAGTTCTACTACGGTGGCGTCGACTACAAACCCACCAAAGACCTGACGTTGCAGTACTACTACGGCAACCTGCAGGACTTCTACAAACAGCACTTCCTCGGCCTCAAATACGACTGGCAGATCGGCCCTGGCACCCTGCGCACCGACCTGCGCCACTTCGACAACCGCTCCGACGGCGCCAACAGCAACGACCCGGCCTACTACACCCTCGGCTACTACGGCGACGGCGTGACCAAAGGCAAAGTCGACAGCCGCCTGAGCAGCGCGCAATTCACCTACCTGGTCAACGGCCACACGATTGCCGCCGGCCTGCAACAGGTCAGCGGCGACAGCGACGCGGTGTGGTTGAACCAGGGCGATGGTTCCACGGCGTACTTCATGACCGAGTCGATGGTCGGCAAATTCCAGCGCGCCGGCGAGACCACCTGGCAGGTGAAATACGGCTATGACTTCGCCGCGGTCGGCGTACCGGGTTTGAGCTTTATGGGCATGTACGAAAGCGGTTCGAACATCCGCACGCCGACGGGGGATAAGAGCGAGTGGGAGCGTAACTTGACGGTGAGTTATGTGGTGCAACAGGGGCCGTTGAAGAACCTGAGCATTGCGTTGCGCCATGCCTCGTTGCGCACCGAAGTGACGACGCAGCGGGACAGTGATGAGCATCGGGTGATTGTTAGCTATCCGCTCAGCATCCTGTAAAAGCAGCACAGTGATGTGCTTCAGGCGAACACATCACTCAAATGCTGTGGAGATCAAATGTGGGAGCGGGCTTGCTCGCGAATGCGGTGGATCAGCCAATGATTCTGTTGACTGACACACAGCATTCGCGAGCAAGCCCGCTCCCACATTTAGATCGTGTTGTTAGCGACCTGCAGCGCTCGTCTGCCCGACGCGTTCCGCGAGCAACTGCGCCAGTTCAATCAACTGCGCAACACCCAGCAATTCCTCTCGCTTCGATCCTTCCAGATTAAACGCGAGATCACAGCTCAGCGCATTGGCCGAGGCGAGTGTTTCGCTGAGGTTGACCAGCAGGTCTTCGGTATTGATTCCATCCGCTACGGCAAATAGACGGACAGGGGGATTTGGGGTGGGTTTGATCATTGTGAAGCTCCTAAGGGAAGTGGAGCTGCCATTGATCGCCGCGACGCGATGGGGGTGGCAGCTGTACGCAGGTTCGCGGACCGGTCCCTAGGAAACCCGGCATACCCGAAGGTATCCCGCGCACAGCCGCCATAGCGCCGCACAGTAGACGATAAAAAAGCGCCAACTGAAAGCAGACGATGACGCTTAGCGTCCATAGGAAACCGGGCCGCGACGCCCGACCGCTGAGTGTGCAGCGGTGTACGGAGACTAAAGAGCTAGTTTCCGAGGGCCAACCGCTGATAGGTGTCGGAAATTTCTGTTTCTTCGAATACCTAGCCGAACGGTCAGTTGTTTGGACTTCCTTCATTCAGCAGCATTCTTCTCGCGCCAGTTAGGCGCGATCTTCACCAGCAACGCGATAGCCCGCAAAGGCTGGCGCAGGTGGAGGCTTCTGCAGCCAGGCTTGCACGCGGAGAATGAGGCATGAGGCGTTACAACCTAACCAACGGCGCCAAGACAACGGCCGGCGGCACGGTCTACACCGGGTACACGGGCGGTACCATTAACGGGTTGGGAATGGTCAGACAGGGCGATCTCATCTTCTGCCCCGCCTGCTCCAGCCAAGGTGTCGTCGTGTGTGTCGGGCCGCGACTGGGCGAAATATGGGACGGTGCAGAGGCTGCGTTGGAAGGCGACGTGTGCCGCTGCAAATGTGACCCGCCACCTAAACTCATCGCCAACCAATTCATGGAGTTTCAGGACATAGACCCTGAAAAGTCGCCGTCTTTTTTGCCACCGCCGGGAACCACTTCAGCTCGCAGCACGGCCGCCGAGGCTTTCGCGCCGAACGCACAACCTGATGCGCTGAATGTGTGTGTATTCGCAAAATCCTGTGTCTCAGTGCCCGCAGGCTCAACGGCTGCCGGTACTGCCCCTGAGCACGCCAGGAACTTCGGCACTGTGGCCGTCATGGCCTCCACCGGCACTGCGGGAGCTGTCGGGCGTGTCGCAGGAACGCTGGGCAGCGAACTTGGTACATGGGCCGTTCGGGGTTTCACCGGCACCGCAGCGGCAGCCAGTTCCGCGCTCAATGTTGTACTTCTTGCCTTTTGGCCGAGGGACATCGGCGATTCAACGCTCTACACGCCTGAGCAGTTGGCAAACATGCAATCGGCAAGTACGCGGGTGCGGTTCCAGTTCCGCCAGGATGACACAGGGGGAATGGGGGTTTATGGAATCCATACCACGCCGAGCAGCGGCTCGGATCGGGTTCCTGTTGCACACGCCAAATGGAGCGCCGACAAGAGCGCGATGGTGGCGGTGTTGGATGGTATCAGCATCACTTGGACGCCAAACAATGGGCCGGTGGTCAGTGTGCCAAGCCCTTATCCAGGTACGCCCGAACGGCTGGATAACTTGCTGGTTCATCCGATTGCAGTAGGGCCGGATTCAGCCATCACTCACTATCCGGGCCGGGATGCAGAGGATGTGACCTGGCAGGATACGATCATTACGTTTCCGGCGGATTCGGGTGTGGCGCCGTTGTATTTGGTGTTTGCCAAGCCGGCGGTCAGGCCTTTAGAAGTAGATATCTACGGTGCTTTCAGCGGACGTTTACGCAATGGATTGCACATCGATCATATGCCGTCCCAAGCCGCCTTGAGGCGCTATTTGGAGATGAATGCCAAACTGGACGACGATGATATCGAAGCCCTCCTAAAACGGTCTGCCAGCATTGCTATCCCGGCCAGGGTTCACCAGAAATATAGCGAGACTTTTGGTGGGAGAAACACTCGGACCAAACAGCACCTTGATGCAGGTGATCTACGGGGAGCATTGGACAGTAACTTCCATGCGATAAAGCCCTACCTTCTTGAAGAGGGGTTTTCCGAGAATGAACTCCGAGAGGCACTCCATAAAATGCATGAACTAAATAAAGATCAGGGGTGGTACTAAATGGACGCTGCAACAATTAGCCGCTGGGTGGGGTGCCTTGGTCGCCCTTACGATGAGTTAGTCAGTAGAGGGCTCATACCTGATCTGTCGCTAAGACCATTGTTTGATACCAGTGACAACGAAGACCTAATTCAGAATCCAGAAAAGGGTGTAAAGCTATGGTTTTGGGCAGACACAAAGCATTTAGGGAATCTCCGAACAAGTTTTCAAATGTGCTGAAATACGCCTGACCACCTG